>NZ_QOBB01000009.1:0-75706 GCF_024704855.1 Burkholderia sp. HAN2018
GACGAAGTCGGGCCCGAGCGTGCAGCCCGCGAGCAGCACGGCGACCGTCAGCGCGCCGGTTGCGCGGCGCAGCGCGTGCGCGCGGCGGGCGCGGTCATTTGCCGGCGACGTAGACATCGACGATCTGCCCGGGAAACAGCCGCACGGCGCGGTTCGGCACGATGCGGAACACGACCGGCAGCACGCGCACGTCGACGCGCTCGGTGCGCTGGTCGGACAATTCGATTTTCGGCGTGACGTACGGTTGCACGCGAACGAACTGGAGATCGGCCTCGATCGACGTGCCGCGCACGAACATGTGCGCCTTCAACGCATGCAGGTCCGGCAACTGGTGAATCAGGATTTCGTCGATGTAGCAGCGCACCTGCAGGCGGTCGACCGGCGTGCCGAGCACCGCGACGGGCCCGTTGCCCTGCGTGTAGGTATCGTAGAGCCCCTGCGAGGTCAGGTACGAGCCGACGGCCGCGTTCATCGCGAGCACGGTGCCGTCCGCCGGCGCGCGCAGCGTGTAGCGGGCAAGCAGCGCGGCGGCCGCGTCGGCCGCGCGCCGCAGCGCGACGGCCTGCGCTTCCTGGTTGCGCACGTCGTAACGCCACGCGCCGGCTTTCGTCAGGCGATACTGCCGCGTCACGACGTCCAGGTTGGCCGCAGCGACGCGTACCGCGTTCGCGGCCGTGTCGAGCGCATCGCGGCTGACGGCCTTCGGGTCGATGTCGTATGCGCGCCGCTGCTTGTCGTACTGATCCTGCGCGAGCTTCAGGCTGGCCTGCGCAGCCGTGGTCTGCGCGGTGGCCACGTCGAGCACCTCACGGCGCGGCTGCGCTTTCAGTTCGTCGAGCAGGGCGTCGGCCGCGTCGGCCTGTGCCGCGAGCTGCGCGGCGGTGGCGCGCTGCACCGAGTCGTCGATCGTCAGCAGCACATCGCCGGCTTTCACCGGATCGCCGTCGTGCACGAGGATGCGTGTCACCGTGCCCGGCACGTCCGGGTAGACGTTCACGTTCGCGCCGGCCGGCTGTTCGCTTTCGACGATGCCGTTCGCATAGACGCCGCGCGCGTATGGATTGGCGGCCGGCTTGAATACCGGTGGCTGCGGCGGTTCCTGACGGCTGTACACCCACGCGGCAATGACGCTTGCCAGGAAGCCGAGCAGGGCCGCCACGAACACGAGCCGGTGCTTCATCGCGCACCTCCGCGGTCGATCCCGTTCAGCTTGCCGTCCTCCATCCGCAGGATGCGATCCGCGTATTCGAAGATCCGCGCATCGTGCGTGACGATCACGATGCAGCGCGTGTCGTTCAGCACCTGGTGCTTGACGAAGTCGATGATCATGCGGCCCGTGTCGCCGTCGAGCGACGCGGTCGGCTCGTCGAGGATCAGCAGGTCGGGC
The DNA here is from genome assembly GCF_024704855.1 of Burkholderia sp. HAN2018. Lineage (NCBI taxonomy): Bacteria > Pseudomonadati > Pseudomonadota > Betaproteobacteria > Burkholderiales > Burkholderiaceae > Burkholderia > Burkholderia sp. HAN2018. The sequence continues at coordinate 1,388 of NZ_QOBB01000009.1, forward strand.
TGGCTGACGATCGCGCGCGCGATCGCGACGCGTTGCTGCTCGCCGCCGGACAGCTTGACGGGCGGCAGTTGCGCGCGATTGCCGAGCCCGACGACGTCGAGGTAACCGAGCGCTTCGTGCATCGCCTCGTCCCACGGCCGGCGTTTCAGGATCAGCGGAATCGCGACGTTCTCCACGGTCGTGAGCCGCGGGAACAGGTGGTAGTCCTGGAATACGAAGCCGATCCGGTTCAGCCGGAAATCGGCGATCGCGTCGTTCGGCTGCGCCCACAGGTCGACGCCGTCGATCGATACCGAGCCGCCGTCCGGCCGCAGGATGCCGGAGATCACGCTGAGCAGCGTCGTCTTGCCGCTGCCGGACGGTCCGACGATCAGCAGCATCTCGCCGAGGTACGCCTGCATCGATACGTCGCGCAGCGCCTGCGTGCGTGCGTCGCCTTCGCCGAACCATTTGCTGACGCCGCGGGCGTCGATCGCGATACCGGCCATCGTCAGCCCCGGAAGATGTCGAACGGCTCGATGCGCAGTACGCGCCGCACGCCGAGATAGCTCGAGATCGCCGCGATCACGACCACCATCCCGAACGCGAGCGACAGGTTGCCGAACGTGACGAGCGCCGCGTAATCCGGAATCTGCAGCTTCGCGAGGCTGATCATCAGCACGCACAGGCCGACGCCGATGCCGTAGCCGGTCAGCGCGGTGAACGTCGCCTGGAACAGGATCATCGCGACCAGCTCGCGGCTCTTCGCGCCGATCGCCTTCAGCGCGCCGAACTTGTCGAGGTTCTCGAGGATGAACGCATAGAACGTCTGGCCCGAGATCGACAGGCCGATGATGAAGCTGATGATCGTCATCAGCATGATGTTGGTGCCCAGCCCGGTCTCGTACTTGTAGAAGCGTGCGATCTGCGCGATGAATTCGTCGCGCGTGTACGCGCGATAGCCGAGCGATTGCACGACGGCCTTGATGTGCGCGATGTCCGCGGCCGATTTCGGCTCGACGAGAATGTACGACGTCGTGAAGCGCGGCGACGGAATGTACCGGATCGCGCGAGCGTATGTGGTGTAGAGCGTCGGCGTGCCGAACAGGCCGCTGGCCGCCACCTTCGCGATGCCGACGATCACGCCGCGATGGTCGTTCAGTTCGAAATCGGTGCCGACCGACGGATTCTCGAGTTTCGGAAACTCGGGGTCCTGGATCGCGATGAAGCCGTTCTCCGCGTAGATGTCCTCGATGTGGCCCTGCAGCATCGTCGGACGGCCGAGCAGGCTCGCGTCGTCGAGGCCGACGACCGTCACGGCCTGGTAGGTGCCGGAGCGCAGCTTCACGAGCGCGGCGCCGGAGTAGAGCGGCACCGCATACCTGACGCCGTCGGTGCTGCGCACCACGTCGAGCACGTAGTCGGGCATGCCGATGCTGTTCGCGATCGTCTTCACGGCCGGGTCCATCACCCACACTTTCGCGCCGATGTTGATGACCGACGCCGACGACTTGTTCAGGATGCCGGCGAACAGCGACGTCATCTCGATCATCAGCAGCACCGAGAACGTGATGCCGACGGTCAGCGCGGTGAATTTCGCGCTGTCGTTGACGAGCAGCTTGAACGCGAGACGGAGAATGCCGTTCACGATGGCGAATCCCGCGCGGCCGGCCCGTGCCGCTATCGCCCGGACGACGCCGGATCCAGCTGTGCGACGAACGCGACGATGCCCGACACCAGCGCGACGATCGCGTACGGGACGACCGGCTCGTCGATCAGCATCGCATGCGCGACACCCAGCAGTGAGGCGAGCGCGATGAACACGCAGAACGTTGCCAGCGCGCTTCGGTATGACGGACCGATCATGACGTTCTCCCTGGAAGCGGCCGCCGTCGACGGCATTGCCGTCAATTCAGCCGCCGCTGGTTGCGCAAGACATGGCGCCATGATCGCGTGCCGCGCTCCGGCACGATTGATCTGTATCAACGGACGAATTCCGGCGTCGCGGGCGCGGCGCGTCGATCACGTCATCTGACGAATCGTCTCGCGCAATCGCGTCGGCGACGGCATTTCGCACTCGGTCGAATACGCGATGGCGACACCGTAACGACGTTCAGCGTCACTGGCCGTCCGGCCGCGTCGCTCGCGAGATGGCGCTGGAGCGCCGCTCCCTTCCGGTTGCGCACGCGTCCGCGGAAATCGATCTCCGATTGCGCCTCGGCGAGTTTGGCTTCGTCGAGCTGGCCGATGACGGACGCGCACCGCGTGGCACCCGTCAAGGGCGTTCGCCCGGCCCCGGATTGAGCAGCACGACGAACGCGAGGATGCTGGAAATCAGCGTGACAATCGAGTACCTGAACACTTCCTCGTCGAACAGCATCCCGTGAACGATGCCGGCCAACGACGCAATCGCGATGAACACGCTGAGCGTCGCGAGCACGATGCGGTACTGCTTGCGGATCATGACGGTCTCCCGGAAAGCGGTGGCGTCGACGGGTCGGACGAATGCGAAACGTGCCCGTGGCCGCGTTTTTCGCGACGCCCGCGGCATCATGATCGCGTCGCGCCTATTCGCGCGGTTGATCTGCGTCAACCGACAAAATCCGCCAGCGCCTGCCCGCCTTTGATTGATCCTCGTCAAGCCGCCGGCGCGGCCGTGCGCGATGCTGTACACGGTTCCATACGCGCTCGCTCGCATGCCTTGCGGCCGGCACGGTCCGACGGGAGGCCGACATGAGATCCGACGCAGTACTCAAGCAGGATGTCGAGCAGGCGTTGTTCTGGAATCCGGCGATCGATGCACGCCGGATCGACGTCGAGGTCCGGGACCGGATCGTGACGCTGCGCGGCACGGTCGACAGCTGGGCCCAGAAGCTCGAGGCGCAGAAAACGGCACTGCATGTCGCCGATGCGCGCGCGCTGGTGCTCGAACTGAACGTCACCCCGCCGCAGAACGCATGCGCGGACCAGGAGTTGGCGATCGCGAACTCGTTTGCGCTCGGATGGCAGGAGGCGTTGCGCGATAACCGGATCGGCGTCGAGGTCGATCACGGCTGCGTGACGCTCGACGGTGAAGTCGATCATGCGTATCAGAGCCGGGCGGCGGAAGCGATGGTGAGCCGGATGATCGGCGTCGTCGGCGTGGCGAACCGCATCAGCGTACGTACGGACCACACGGTGCCGGACGTCGGCGCGCGGATCGCCGAGGCGCTTGCGCGCCGCGCGCCGCGCGCAGCGTGAATCCGCGGGAATCTCGATCGACGCGGCCGACGGCATCGTCACGCTGACGGGCACGGTCGCGTCGCTCGCCGAAAGGCGCGCCGCGTGCGGTGCAGCCGGGTCGGTGAGGGGTGTCCGGCAGGTCGTCGACCGGCTGACCGTTGCCTGACAGGCTTGCACGTGCCGTCTACTACCAGGAGAAACAGCGATGAACCGTTCGCATACCGGCCCCGGCCGAAACTATCTGCGCCGCGACAAGCGCATGCAGCCGCATACGAAGGACAGCTACCGCGATCCGAAGCGGCCGACGGGCGACCGCATCTGCGAAGGCTGCGGCGCGGTCTGCGACGCGGGCCGCTGGACCTGGTCCGCGACCGCACTGGACCGGCGCCAGCTTGAATGCCCGGCCTGCAAGCGCATGCGGGAAAAGGTGCCGGCGGGCGAACTGGTGTTGCACGGCGAGTATCTGCGCGCGCACCAGTCGACGATTCTGGAGTTGCTCGAGCGCCAGGCCGATCTGGAGACGAGTGAGCACGCGCTCGAACGCATCATGGACATCGAGAAATCCGCCGATTCCCTCGTCGTGCGAACGACGGGCGTGCACATGGTCCGCCGCCTCGGCGAAGCGCTGCTGCGTGCGCACCACGGAGACCTCGCGATCAACTACCGCGACGGCGAGGACGTGCTGCGAGCGCACTGGACGCGCGACGACGCGTGAGCCGGCGATCGTCGGCCGGGCAGGTTCGATCCCATGAAAAAATCATTCGACTACTTCGGGTTGCTGATCCCGATCGCGTTCGCCGTGCTGGTCGCGGTCCAACTGCTGGCGCGTCAGCCGGCGGCGACCTCGATTTCCTACAGCGATTTTCACCACCTGGTGGACGCACGGCTCGTCGACGATCTCGAGATCGGCCAATCGTCGATCTCGGGCACGTTGCGCATGCCGGAGGCCGGCGCCGCGCTGCCCGCGTCCGACGCGGCCGCGGTGAAGGACGCCGGGCCGCCGTGGCGCTTCACGACGAACCGGGTGAGCGACGAAGGCCTGGTCGCCGCGCTGACCCATGCCGGGATTCGCTATCGCGGCGCGACGGATACGGGCTGGATGGGGACGCTCGCGGCCTGGATCTTCCCGCTGATCGGCTTCGTCGTGATCTGGAATTTCATGATGCGACGGCCGGGCGGGATGCGCGACCTGAGCGGCATGGGCAAAAGCCGCGCCCGCGTGTACATGCAGAAGGAAACCGGCATCACGTTCGACGATATCGCGGGCATTGACGAAGCGAAGGCCGAGTTGCAGCAGATCGTCGCGTTCCTGCGCAACCCCGAACGATACCAGCGGCTCGGCGGCAAGATCCCGAAGGGCGTGCTGATCGTCGGCGCGCCCGGCACCGGCAAGACGCTGCTGGCACGGGCCGTCGCCGGCGAAGCTGCGGTGCCGTTCTTCACGATCAGCGGTTCGGCGTTCGTCGAGATGTTCGTCGGCGTCGGCGCGGCGCGCGTGCGCGATCTCTTCGAACAGGCGCAGCAGAGCGCGCCGTGCATCGTGTTCATCGACGAGCTCGATGCGCTCGGCAAGGCGCGCGGCGTCGGCCTGATGTCGGGTAACGACGAGCGCGAGCAGACGCTCAACCAGTTGCTCGTCGAGATGGACGGCTTCCAGGCTAATTCGGGCGTCATCATCATGGCCGCGACCAACCGGCCCGAGATTCTCGATCCGGCGCTGCTGCGCCCCGGGCGTTTCGACCGGCACATCGCGATCGACCGGCCGGACCTGACCGGACGCAAGCAGATCCTCGCCGTCCATACGAAGCGGGTGAAGCTCGCGCCGGAAGTCGACCTGGCCGAACTGGCGCAGCGCACGCCCGGTTTCGTCGGCGCCGATCTCGCGAACGTCGTCAACGAAGCCGCGTTGCATGCGGCCGAACTGGGCAAGCCCGCGATCGGGATGGCCGATTTCGACGAAGCCATCGATCGCGCGATGACCGGCATGGAGCGCAAGAGCCGCGTGATGAACGAACAGGAAAAGCGGACCATCGCGTACCACGAATCGGGGCATGCGCTCGTCGCGCAAAGTCGCGCGCACTGCGATCCGGTGAAGAAGGTGTCGATCATTCCTCGTGGGATCGCGGCGCTCGGCTACACGCAGCAGGTGCCGACAGAGGATCGCTACGTGCTGCGCAGAAGCGAACTGCTCGACCGGCTCGACGTGTTGCTCGGCGGGCGCGTGGCCGAGGAAATCGCATTCGGCGACGTGTCGACCGGCGCGCAGAACGATCTCGAGCGCGCGACCGCGCTGGCGCGTCACATGGTGATGCAGTACGGGATGAGCGAGAAGGTCGGCCTCGCGACGCTCGACGATGGCGCCCTGCAGGGCGGCGCGCCGGGCGTATGGACGCCGGGCGACGGCCATTGCAGCGAGCACACGGCGCAGCTGATCGACGAAGAGGTGCGCGCGCTGCTCGAGGATGCGCATGCGCGGGTCACGGCGACGCTCGGCGCGCACCGCGATGCGCTTGAACGGATCGCGTGCAGCTTGCTGCAACACGAATCGATCGATCACGACATGCTGGTGGCGCTCATCGCGCCGCCGGACGATGCCGGCGACACACCCCGGCCGGCGGAAACCGACACGGAAACGACCACGGGCGTCTCCGCCTGAAGAAACGACCGCCGCGATCGCGCCGGACGCCTGCCGCAGGCCATCACATCGCTCAACAGCCGATGCAGACCGGGCCGCCGCGCCGCGCGCGCGCCGCATCATCGGTCACGACCGACGCGAGCCGCGGATCCGGCCGAAAAACCGTGATGCCCTTGAGCCCGTCGCGCCACGCCTGGAAGAACAACGCGTCGACCTCCGCGAGCGAAAACTGGCCGGGCATCGTCACGGTCTTCGAGATGCCGGCGTCGACGCACGGCTGCAGCGCCGCGAGCATCGCGACATGATCCGCCGGCGCGATTTCCGCGGCCGTGACGAAATAGTCCGGCAGCTTGACGGTCTCGCCATGCAGCGCGCGGAACAGCCGGGAAGCGTGATTCTCCGCACGAAACGGCCGGACCTGCCCGTCGGCGGTGCGGACCATGCGACGCTGCGTCCAGCCGACGGCCGGCTCGATCCCGTTCGAACAGTTGTCGCAGAACGCGAGGCTCACGCTGCCGGCCGGCGCGAACGACAGCAGATGGCTGTTGCGCAGCCCGTGCCGCGCGATCGCGTGATGCACCTTCAGCGGCAACAGCGTGCGAGACGCGGGGCCGGTCAGATAGGTGTCCGGGTCGTAGGCCGGAAACACGCCGCGCTCGGCGGCAAGCGCGGCCGATGCGGCAAACGCATGCTCGCGCATCGTCAGCACGATCCCGCGTGCGAGCGTGCGTGCTTCCACGCTGTCGTAGCGCAGCCGCAGCATGGTCAGCGCATCGGCCAGCCCGGTCACGCCGACCCCGATGCGCCGCGTCCGCCGCGCCTCGTGCTCGTGCGCGGCGAGCGGCCACGCGGTCATGTCGAGTACGTTGTCGAGCATGCGGACCTGGATGCGCACCGCGTCGGCGAGCGTCGCGAAGTCGAAGCGCGGCTTCCTGTCGACACCGAACGGATGTAGAACGAACCGCGACAGGTCGATCGGCCCGAGCACGCAGCTGCCGTACGGCGGCAGCGGTTGTTCGCCGCACGGGTTCGTCGCGTCGATTCGCTCGTGCTCGCGCAGCGGATTCGCGTCGCGGATCGTGTCGAGGAACAGCAGGCCGGGTTCGGCGCTGTCGCGCGCGGCGTTGACGATCTCGTGCCAGAGCGTGCGGGCCGGCACCGTCGCGTAAAGGTAATGTCCGTCCGGCCGCCGGGGCGTTGCGGCGGAAGCGGAGGCGGGCGGCGCATGATGAACGAGCGCCCACGGCAGGTCGTGCCGGACCGCCTCCATGAACGCGTCCGTGACGCCGACCGACAGGTTGAACGTCGGCCAGCGCGAGCGTCCGCGCTTGGCCGCGACGAATGCGACGAGGTCCGGATGATCGCAGCGCAGCACGCCCATTTGCGCGCCCCGGCGCGGGCCGGTGAACGGCAGCGCCCGGCACATCGTATCGAAGCGGTCGATCGCCGCGCATGCGCCGCGCCCGGATGACAGGCGCTGTTCGTACGCGTCGGCGGGCGGCACCGGCGAGAAGTCGTAGCCGATTCCGCCGCCCATCGACAGCGTGACCCGTGCGTTGTCGAGCGCATGCGCGAGCGCTGCGTCGAGGGCATGAACGGACATGTCGGCCGGAATCGCGAGCGGATGGACGAAGCAATTGATCATCGTGCCGCCGGTATCCGCGCCGGCATTCGCGAGGATGCGGCCCGCGCCGATCGCGCCACGCTGCAGGTTCACGAAGAACGCGCGCTTCACCTGTGCACGGAGCTCGGCTGGCTCGGCGAGCGACAGCGCACGGGCGACGCGATGGAAGACGGCCACGCGAGACGTTTCGCCGGGTTGCGCATAGCGTTCGGCGAACACGGTGGTGCAAAGCGGCTGCTCATCCATGGCGGGGCTCGGCGATGATGAATGATTCACTGTAAGAGCCTGCCCGAACGTGTCGTTGATCGAGCGCAACCGGGCACCTTCGCGCCATCGCTTGACGGCGGTCAACGCCGCGACCGGCGTCGAACGTAAGGTGGAGCGACGGCCGGCACGCGGCGGTTGCCGCGAATTGTCGCGCGGGCGTCCGTCGCGCCAGCCATCGACTGCGAACCACGCACCATGACCGATATCGTTACCATTACCTTGAATCCGGCTGTCGATGTCGCGACGTCCGTCGAGCACATCGTCGATATGCACAAGCTGCGCTGCGCACGGCCACGGCGCGACCCCGGCGGCGGCGGGATCAACGTCGCCCGAACCATTCACCGCCTCGGGGGCGACTGCGTTGCGCTATACCTGGCCGGCGGGCCGACCGGCGACGTGTTGACGCTGCTGCTCGAAGCCGAGCGCCTGCCGGCGGTGCGCATCCGGATCGCCGGCGAGACGCGCGAGAACATCTGCGTGACCGAGACCGCGACCGGGCGCGAATATCGGTTCCTGATGCCGGGGCCGCTGGTCTCGGAGGCCGAGTGGCGCGACTGCGCAGCCCGCATCGACGCCATGCAACCGGTGCCGCGCTACCTCGTGCTGAGCGGCAGCCTGCCGCCCGGCGCGCCCGACGACCTGTATGCGACGCTCGCGCGGACCGCCCGGGCAAGGGGCAGCCGGGTGGTCGTCGATGCGGCGGGCAGGGCGCTGCAAGCGGCCCTCGAGGCCGGCGTGCATCTCGTGAAGCCCAGTCTCGGCGAACTGAGCGCGCTGGCCGGCGAACCGCTCGACGACACGTCGGCGTGCCGGAAGGCGAGCGAACTCGTGGCGCGAGGGCAAGCCGACATCGTCGCATTGACGCTCGGCGCGCGCGGCGCATGGGTCGTCACGCGCGACGGCGCGCTGCGCCTGCCCGGCAGGCCGGCAGCCGTATGCAGCACGGTCGGCGCCGGCGACAGTTTCGTCGGCGGCATGGTCTGGGCGCTGGCACGCGGCGTGCCGTTCGACGAAGCGTGCCGCTATGCGCTGGCGGCATCGGCCGCGTCGGTCGAGCACCCGGGGACCGCGCTGTGCACGCGCGAGGACGTCGAGCGGATTCATGCCGAACTGGTTGCGCAGGCAAGCTGACGACCACGCGGCGTGACACGTGCACGATCGCGTCGACGCGCGATCGATCGTTGATCTGGCTCAGCGGTTTTCGCGCCGCGATCGAGAAAAATGGGGCAGCCATTCCACGAGACCCGCCATGGCCTTTCGCCTGCTCGCCTGCCTGCTCCTGTTGTCGTGTATGCCGCCGGCTTCGTCCGTCGACATCGCAACCGGTGATTCACCATCGCAGCGTGTGCTGATCCTGGTCTACCACCGGTTCGCCACCGCGCGACTGGATTCGATGACGGTCCGTACCGAAACGTTCCGCCACCAGTTGCAGGCGATCGAGGCGAACGGCTACCGCGTTGTGCCGCTCGCCGACGTCGTGCGCTGGCATGACGGCCAGGCCGATGCCGTGCCTGCGCGCGCAGTCGCGATCACCGTCGACGACGGTCATCGCTCCGTCTACGAGGTCCTGCGCCCATTGCTCGCTGCCCATCCGATGCCGGTCACGCTGTTCATCTATCCCTCGGCCATCTCCAACGCCAGCTATGCGATGACATGGGACCAGTTGCGCACGCTCGGGCAGTCCGGCGGATTCGACATCGAGTCCCACACGTACTGGCATCCGAATTTCCGCACCGAACGCGCCCGGCTCACGCCGGACGACTACCTGCGCTTCGTGTCGTTCCAATTGAGCCGGTCCCGCGAACGGCTCGAGTCCGAAACCGGCCAGCCGGTGCGGATGCTGGCCTGGCCGTTCGGCGTCCATGATGCGCAGACCGACCAGCTGGCCGCTCGCGAAGGCTACGTCGCAGCATTCACGCTCGACGCGCACCCCGTTCGTGTCACCGACCCGGCCATGGCGCTGCCGCGCTATCTGATGACGGACGCCTGCGACACACGCTGCATGAACGGATTGTTGAGAACCGCGGGGGGAAGCCGTGATTGAACGCCTGATCGTCTGTCTGCTCGTGTCGCTCGCCGGATTCGCCGCCCGCGCGGCGCCCGTCACGATCACCGTCGTCGATGCGACGAACGGGCACCCGCTCGCCGGCGCGATCGGCCACGCGGCGGGTGCGAACCGGACCGCGGATCGCGACGGCGCGTTTTCACTGGAGATCGACGCGGCGGGCGTACGCCTGAGCGTGCGTGCGCCGGGCTACGCGCGAACCGAAGTCACGCTCTCACCCGCCGAGGGCGCACAGACGATCCGCATGACGCCGGTGCGTCCGAAAGCCGTCTATTTGTCCGCTTACGGCGTCGCGGACCGCACGCTGCGCGAGGCGGCGCTGTCCCTCCAGGACAAGACGGCGATCAACGCGCTCGTCATCGACGTGAAGGGTGACAGCGGCGTGACGCCATATCGTAGCCTGGCGCGTGAGATGTCCGGTGCCGCGAACAATGTCGCCGGTGCCATCGTTCGTCCGCCCGATCTGCCGGACCTGCTGCGGACGTTCCACGCGCGCGGTCTTTACCTGATTGCCCGCATCGTCGTGTTCAAGGACGACCCGCTGGCTCGCGCGCATCCCGATTGGGCCGTGCGCGATGCAGCCGGCGAGATCTGGCAGGACCGCGAGCATCAGCGCTGGATCGACCCGACCTCGCGCGCGGCCTGGCAACACAACTACGACGTCGCCGAAGAGGCGGCCCGCATGGGTTTCGACGAAATCCAGTTCGACTACCTGCGTTTTCCCGACGCCAACAGCCTCCGGTTCGCCGAGCCCAATACCGAGGCCAACCGGGTCGCGGCGATCTCCGGATTCCTGATCGGTGCGCGGGAACGGCTGCGTCCGTACAACCTCTACATGTCGGCGGATATTTTCGGCTACGTCTGCTGGAACACCGACGACACCGCGATCGGGCAGCGGCTCGACGCGCTCGGACCGGTCGTCGACTATGTGTCGCCGATGCTGTATCCGTCCGGCTTCACGTGGGGCCTGCCCGGCTGCCGGAAGCCGACCGAGCATCCCGGCGAGGTCGTTGCGCGGTCGCTGGCCGAGGCGAAGCGCCGGACCGGCCTGGGCGGTGTCCGGTTTCGGCCGTGGCTCCAGGCGTTTCGCGACTATGCGTTCGATCACCGGCCGTTCGATGCCGACGAGATTCGCGCACAGGTCGACGCCGCCGATGCGGCGGGCACGGACGGCTGGATGCTGTGGAATCCGCGCAATCGCTACGATCCTGCCGATTTGCCGCGCTGAGCGGCAGGTGCGGACCGGCCCGAACGTGCAGGAGCCGAATCGATCATGCCGTGGAATGACGAGCGTTATCCGCCTTCGATGCGGAATCTGCCGCCGCCGGTTCGCGGCAAGGCGATCGAGATTGCCAACGCGCTGCTGAGGCAGGGGCGCACCGAGGGCAGCGCGATCCGCATCGCGATCGCGCAGGCGAAACGGTGGGGGCGTGCGCATGCCGTCTTTCGCGGCCGCGGGTGACGGTCAAGGTGACGAATACCGAACGACGCCCCCCGCCGTCGAAACTAGGCCGTACACCGTGCCGGGCATGCGCGCCCGGTCATCCCCGGATGCAATCGCGCGGCCAGAACGCACGCCATCAGCATGACGGCGACCGCGATGCCGTGCACCGGGTTGCGCAGACACGACGCGACTTGCTCGCTCCTCGCCACACCGAACAGGCACCACAGGCAGAAATGCTCGCAGTTGTTCGTGAGCAGCCGGTATTGGCATTCGCCAAGGCGCGAAGCCGCGCGGCGCGCTGCTTCCGTTCCATCGTACAGCGCGCTTGCGTGGCGAATGACCGCGAGCCCGAAACCGGCGCGGAAGCCGTCCAGCGTGACGACCTCGACCGGACCGCCGCTCGCATGGCGCGACCATCCCGCGTAGTGAATCACGTTGCCGTCGCCGATGTAGATCCCGTGATGCAGATAGCCGGGGCGGTGGGTCACGAGGTGGGCACCGACCAGCGGTTCGCCATCCAGCATGGCGTCGTCGGCGTGCGCTGCGGTCGGATCAATCATCGCCAGCTCCTCGGTCCTGCGGCGGCGGGGCGGAAGAATCGGGCGCCGGCCGCGAAACACGTTGCGTCCTGTCACGTCTCCAGTATTGGCAGTGGAGCCGCGCGGAACAATCAGCGTGGCCTGAGCTTGCTGTCCGATGTCGGGCCGTCGTGTCGGAAATTTCTGACGGGGCGCGCAATATCGGCTGACAGCCGTCACGGGCGATTGCGCAGTCCGTATCCGGCTCCCCCGTGTTTTCAGGCGTGCCGTGCCGCTCGGGTAGATGGGGCGCGATGACTGTCTCGCGGGGCCAGTCCGGCTTCGACAGGCGTGCACTTGACTTGAGTCAACGGGAAATCGACGTTCCGCGCGACGCTGACATCGTCGTCGACGCGAATGCGCGACGTCACCGCACGCAGCCCGTTCCGCGACCGGACGGGCGGCATCGCAGCCGTGCGGGCTCAATCAGGAGAGTGAAGATGTGGACCCGAACCGTGAAGATGCTGCTGGCAGCCTGCCTGCTGAACATCGGTGCGAACGCGCTGGCTGACCCGTCGACCGAGCCGGTCGTGCACAACGGTGTCGCTTACATCACCGGCGGAATCGGCCAGGACGAGGTCACTGCGTTTCGCGATGTCGCGCCTCGCTACAACCTGCGGATCACGTTCGCATCGAAGCGGGGCCAGTATCTTTCCGATGTCGATGTCACGCTGTCATCCGGCAAGTCGACGATTCTCGACGCGCACACGAACGGCCCGTTCCTGTTCGCCCGCGTGCCGCCCGGACGATATACCGTGTCCGCGCACGACAGGGCCATTCAGGAAGTCAGGCACGTCGTCGTACCGGCGCGCGGCGCGGTCGATGTGCGCTTCTACTGGCACGACCCGGACCGGCACGGCGCGATACGTCTGTGTGCCGATTGTTCCGCATCGCCGCAGTAACCGGCCCGCTGGCCGCGCGTTCGTTCAGGACCGGCATGGCGGGAGAAGCGACAATGCGTCGGCCGATCGCGGATCCTGACGCCATCGACGTGGCAAGCCTCCGCACGCAGCTCGACTCAGCCGATGCGGCCGGCACGAAGAAATTGAACGCAGTGGAACAGGCTCGATCGCGACGATCCCGCTGCGCTGCCGCGCTGACCGGCGCGCTGCTGTTCACGCTTGCGTCAGCCTGTGCGCGCGCGGAATCCGATACGGCCGTGGCGCAGCAGCAGACCATCGCGATCGACGAAGCGATCGCCGCCGAGATCGCCGACGGCCATCTTGCCGGCGCCGTGGTCGTGACGGGCGACGCGGACGGCGTGCGGGTGCGCGTCGCGCGCGGCCTGCGGGTGACGGGCGAGCACGCCGAGGCGATGACGGCCGATACCGTCTTCGATCTCGCGTCGCTGACCAAGCCGGTGGCGACGGCGGTCGCGATCATGCAGCTCGCGGAGCGCGGCATGCTGCGCCTCGACGCACCGGCCGCGCGCTACTGGCCCGCGTTCGGCGCGCACGGCAAGGCCGGCATCACGATCCGCCAGTTGCTCGCGCATGTGTCGGGGCTGCCGGCCGGCGTGTCGTCGTCCCGCGCACTGCGCAGCCCCGCCGCCGTGCTGGCCGACATCGTCGCGATGACCCCCGGCACACCGGCCGGCACGCAGGTGCGCTACAGCGACGTCAACTACGTGGTGCTTGGCGAGATCGCCGAGCGCGCGTCGCACCGGCCGCTCGACGCGTGGTGCGCCGCACATGTGTTCGCGCCGCTCGGGATGGCGAGCACCGCGTTCCGGCCACCGGTGTCGCTGTTCGCGCGCGTGGCGCCCACCACCGTTCGCGATGGCCGTCTGCTGCGCGGGAGCGTCCACGATCCCGTCGCGGCCGCGATGGGCGGCGTCGCCGGCAATGCGGGCCTGTTCGCGAGTGCGGACGATCTGGCGCGCTTCGCGCGCATGCTGCTGAACGGCGGTGCGCTCGGCCCTGTGCGCGTGCTGGCGCGCCGCAGCGTCGCCGCGCTCGAGACGCCGGCCACGCTCGACGCGGAAGGCGACCTGCACACACCGGGCTGGACGGTCGGGCCGCCGCTTGTCGCGAACCGCTACCGGCTGCCGCCGGTCGGCGCGCTGCAACACCTCGGCTACACGGGCACCGCGCTGTGGATCGATCCCGTGACGCGCCGCTTCGCGATCGTGCTCACGAGCCGGCTGTATCCCGACGAAACCGGCACGGCGATGCCACTGCGCTCGCTCGTGCTCGGCATCGTATCGAGCGAGGCCGCGGCCGTGACGTCGTCGCGGATTGCGACGCGCGTGCCTGCGATGGCGGCGGCCGTCGCGCAAGCCGCCCGGTTGCCGGTATCGCGCGGGCCGCTGCTGGCCGGCATCGACGTGCTCGCGGCGAGCGGCTTTGCGGCCGTCGCGGGCAAGCGCATCGCGCTCGTCACGAACCGCAGCGGCTTCGACCGGTTCGGCCGGCGCACGGTCGACCTGCTCGCGCAGGCGCCGGGCGCGCGGCTCGTCGCGCTGTTCGCGCCCGAGCACGGGCTCGGCACCGACGTCGACGAGACGTTCGGCGACACGCTCGACGCCGCGACCGGCGTGGTCGTTCACAGTCTCTACGGCGATCGACGCCGGATCGCGCCCGCGCTGCTCGCCGATGTCGACGTGCTGGTGCTCGACCTGCAGGACGCAGGCGTACGCTTCTTCACGTATCTGGCCACCCTCGGCTACGCGCTCGAGGCCGCCGCCGCCGCGCATCGCCCGGTGCTCGTGCTCGACCGCCCCGACCCGCTGGGCGGCGATGTGTTCGGCGGCCCCGTGGCCGATGCCGGGCCGGCCACGTTCACCGGTTATTACCCGTTGCCGCTCCAGCCCGGCATGACGCTCGGCGAACTGGCGCGACTGTTCAACGACCGCCTGCATATCGGCGCGGCGCTGACCGCGGTGCCGATGGCGAATTACGTGCGCGCGATGCGCTTCGACGATACCGGGCTCGGCCGGGTGCCGCCATCGCCGAACCTGCGCGACGGCGCCGCGTTGTCGCTTTACCCGGAGACGGGGCTCATCGAGGGCGCGGCGGTCAGTGTCGGGCGCGGTACCGCGACACCGTTCGGCGTGGTCGGCGCGCCGTGGATCGACGCGCGCAGCCTTGCGGACGATCTTCGTGCAATGCGGCTGGACGCGACGTTCTCGCCGGTTCGCTTCGTGCCCACGGAGGGGCCGTATCGCGGCAGGGTGTGCGAAGGAGTGCGCATCGACCGGCCGCCCGGCGCGGCACGGCCGGGCGAGATCGGGCTGGCACTCGCACTGGCGCTGCACCGGCGTTATCCGGCGAAGTTCCGGATCGATGCGATCCGTGCATCGGTCGGTTCGCGCGAGGTGGCGGACATGCTGGAGGCGGGGCGGTCGATCGACGAGATCGAGCGCGTGGTCGTCGCTCAGGATGCGGCGTTCGCGCCAGAGAGAGCAGCATTTCTGCTGTACTGAGCGGATGGAAAGTCGTCGGCAAACGTGACGCCGATACGAGATCGGCCGCGACTTCGCCGACACTGCTCGATCAATCCGGCTCGACGATTCGATCGGCAATCACATATCGGATCAACGCGGCATCGCTTCGCAACTCGAGCTTGTCGAGCGAGCGCGCGTTGTACGTACTGATAGTCTTGGCATTGAGCTGCATATCCCGTGCGATGTCGAAGATGCCGTCGCCGGATGCGAGATGCCCGAGAACTTCCGGCTCGCAATCGGTGAGGCGCGAATGCTGCGGGGCATCGGGCGGGATATCGATCGCACGCGCTACGTTTCGGTTGAACTCACGACGGAGCGTCTCCGCGACGTCGTGGCAGGCACCGATCGGCGCGCGCGTTGCCCAACTGACCAGGGGCGCACGCTCGCGCAAAAGCGCGCTATTCGTGCGCCTCGGATCGCGTGGCAGGAGCGGCCGAACGTTCATCATGCCGTTTGCCGCGGCCTCGCTGCTTCCGTCCCGTGTCTTCGAGCATTCTCGTGACGTTGCTGAAGGCATTGCGCAGCGCGACGTAGACATCTTCGTCGCGCTCCTTGCTGGATACCAGTTGATGTCCGGGAATCGTGACTTCGATCCGGATATTGAACGGTTTCCCCTGATGATCGTGCTTCTCGTCCAGCACGACATTGACCCTGCAATGCGAGATGTCCTGCCGGAATCGATCGAGTCTGGATACATGCCGGGCGGCTGCCGCCTCGAGCGCGTCCGAGCGCGGCACGCCTTGAAATACCAGTTCGTAAGGTGGCTTCATTGCTTGATCCGTTGATGGCTGATGAATGCCGGTCGTGCCCCGTCGTGCCGGCGCCCCCGAGATTCCGATTCAGAACGCGGCGATCTGAAGGACGACATCGAACGCGATGACCAGTGCCGAGCACAGAACGCCGAGCGCCAAGTTCGCGAGCCGATGCTCGACGTCCGGATGCTTGCCTACCCATGCCGTCATGAAGAACAACCCGTCGAGAATCACCTGCAGTGCGAATACGAACAACATCAGCGTGAACTCGTAGCCGGCCTGCGGCAGTTGCGCGAAGTTCCAGCCATGCCGGCTTACCCAATAGCCGATCCGGTAGGCCTCGTAGCCAGCGAGCAGCAGAGGAAACACGTAGGACACGAAATACGTCGGCACAGTCGCATGCCGAAACTCGGGTAGGAAATGATGTCCGGTCTGCATGGTGGCCTCCCAGCCTGAACGCGTGCGTCAGGACGAATGTCGTCCACGTTTCCAGCCTAGGCTGCCGGGGCAGCCGCCGCTTGACACGCATCAACGGCTGGTCGGCTGGAAGGGCGAAATTCCGATCGTGCCATCGACGCGAAACGCAAACACGATGTCGAACAGGTACTGCCCCGGGATCCGGTATCCCGGGCGAGATTGACTTCCGTGCGGCAACGGTGGCGCCGGCCGCTCCGCGGCCGACATGAATTCCGCGTCCCCCTGCCGAGTCGTACAAGATCGACCGGCGGCACACTGATGGCTCAGCCGAGTTCGCCGCCCCAGTTTCCCGACTCCGCGGCGCCCGGTGAGGCGGCCGTGCGTGGGCGATGCGCGATCATGCAATCGGTCGTCAGCAGCAGCGACGCGACCGAGATCGCGTTCTGTAGCGCCGAACGCGCGACCTTGACAGGGTCGACGATTCCGGCAGCAATCATGTCCCCATATGTCGCCGTCGCCGCGTCATAGCCGAACGGTCCGGTCGCGGCATCGACCGCGTGTACGACGGCCTGCGCGTCCGCTCCGGCGTTTTCGGCGATCTGACGCAGCGGGGATGCCAGCGCGTCGTGCACGATCCGCGCGCCGGTGCGCTGCGCGTCTGTCAAGTCTGCGCGATTGCCTTCGAGCGCGCGCCGTGCACGCAGCAGTGCGACGCCACCGCCCGGCACAATGCCTTCCTCCATCGCGGCGCGCGTCGCATGCAAGGCATCCTCGAAGCGATTCTTGCGCTCGCGCAGCGCGGTTTCCGTCGCGGCGCCGACGCGAATCACCGCGACGCCGCCCGCGAGTTTCGTCAATCGGCGCGTCAGCGCGTCGCGCTCGTATCCGGCCGGTGTCGCCGCGATGCGAGTACGCAGCGCTTGGACGCGGTCGTCGATGCGCTGGCGTTCGCCTCGCCCGGCGATGACCGTCGTCGACTCGCGCGTGATCTCGACGCGCCGCGCGGAACCGAGATCGTCCAGCGTCGTGCGCTCGAGTGTCCGTCCGGCCTGAACGGAAATGACCGTTGCGCCAGTCAGCGCGGCGAGGTCGGCGAGCTGCTCGGTACGCGCCTCGCCGAATCCGGGCGAGCGGATCGCGCACGATTTCAGCGTGCCGCGCAGGTGGTTGACGACGAGGGTCGCCAGCGCTTCGCCTTCCACTTCGTTCGCGACGACGAGAAGCGGCTTGCCGGTGCTGCTGAGCGCCTCGAGTACCGGCAGCAGTTGTGCGATCGCGCTGATGTTCATGTCGCAGAGCAGGATGCGCGGCTCGTCAAGGACGATGCGATGATCGTCCGAATCGACGAACAGCGGCGACAGATAGCCGCGATCGATCAGCGAGCCGTCCACCGTCTCGAGCTCGTCGTCGAGCTTCGTGCCGTCCTCGATGCTGATCGCGCCGTCCCTGCCCACACGCTCGACGGCCTGTGCGACGAGCGCGCCGATCGTGCTGTCGCCGCTGGCGGAAATCGTCGCGATCTGGCGCATCTCGTCCGCGCTCGCGCACGGTTTCGACACGCGGTGCAGTTCGGCGACCACGTCACGGCCGGCCGCTTCGATCGCGCGCTTGAGCGCCATCGGATCGTGCCCGGCAGTGACGCACTTGATGCCTTCGGCAACGATGGCCTGTGCCAGGGTGGTGGCGGTGGTCGTGCCGTCGCCGGCGACTTCGCTCGTGCGGGTCGCTACTTCGCGCAACAACCTGGCGCCCATTTCCTCGAACGGGTCGGGCAGGTCGACAGCGCCGGCGACGACGACGCCCGAGTTCGCGACCAGCGGCGCCGTGCCGGCCCGCTCGACGATCACGTTGCGCCCGCCCGGGCCGAGCGTGATCTTGACCGCCTCGGCAATCGCGTTGACGCCTTTGAGCAGCCGTTGGCGAGCATCCTGATGAAACACAAGCGATTTTGCGGGCACGATGCACCTCCTGTGCGACGAAGTCGGGCACGACGCATCTCGGGACCGGCGGCCGATACGGATATTCCACCTGCCGGCGCGTCGTGCCGATTGACCTGAGTCAACGAGCGCAATATGTTTCGCACGGCCATGTGCTCGCCCAAGAGCCTTCGGTGTCTCCATCCTGGGCGTTGATCTCCGTCAATTGCCGCGGTCATCGCCAATCGAGAATAAATGCATCACTGACGAGAAGGAGGCACGACATGAAAGAATCGTCCACGAAACTGGCGGTCAACAAGCCGCAGGAGAGTGCGGAGCATGCGCCGACAGGGGCGTCGTACTGGCATCCGATTGAAACGCTGCGCCATGAGATGGACCGTCTCTTCGACGATTTCAATCGCAGCGCGGGCATGCCGACGGTGCGGCGGCCGATTTTCAACCTTCAGCCATTCTGGCGCCGCGATCACGAATGGAGCGCCGAGCCCGCGGTCGACTTCGCGGAAACCGACAAGTCATACGAAATCACCGCGGAATTGCCCGGGCTGGACGAGAAGGACATCGAGGTCAAGCTCGCGAACGGCGGCTTGTCGATCCGCGGCGAAAAGCAGGACGAAAAGGAGGAGCAGCACAAGGACTACTACGTCCACGAGCGCCGCTTCGGCTCATTCGAGCGCTACTTTCGCATGCCTGACGGGGTCGACAGGAACAAGATCGAGGCGTCGTTCCAGAAAGGCATTCTGACGGTCACGCTGCCGAAGACGCCGGAAGCGCGCAAGGCCGAGAAGAAGATCGAGGTCAAGGCCGGCTGAAACGGGTGCGGGCGTCCGCCGACGCATGCCGGCGGATGCCTGTGCACATGCTTTCCGTTTGCTTCTCGATCGCTGGATCATGTCGCCACACAGCGACATTCGGGCGGTCGACCGAAGGCGGTTCTGCATTCGCCATGCATGCAGAGCCGATAACCGGGATGTCGGACACGGCGCCCGTGCGCCAGTGGTTGCACCGTCGCGTGCAATCCGTCCACACGGGGCCGATTTTTTCAGATCGCCGGCGCGTCATGGCGAATGGATTCAACGGACGCACGCGCCGCCCGACAAGCGTGAATGAGGGAGGTCGTCATGTATGCCGGCAAGGTTCTCGTCGTGTTCTATTCGCGCACCGGAACGACCCGCCGGGCCGCGTCCGCGCTGGCCGAGATGCTCGACGCCGACGTCGAGGAAATCGTCGTGACGCGCGATCGCGCGGGCCCGTTCGGCTATCTACGTTCGCTCGTCGAGGCAATCAACCAGAAGCCGGCGGAGATCGTCGCGGCGAAGCGCGACCCGGCCGCGTACGATCTCGTGGTGATCGGCTCCCCGGTCTGGGCAGGTTGCGTATCGTCGCCGGTGCGGGCGTATATCGTCGCGAACCAGCGGCGCCTGCCGCGTGTCGCATTCTTTTGCAGCTTCGCACAACGTGGTGCGGACTCCGCACTCACGCAAATGCGAATGCTGGCTTGCAAGTCGCCGCTGGCCGAATGTCACGTGACGCCGCGCGAAACGTTGCATGGCAATGCCAGCCCGATTCTGGCGGTATTTGCCGAACGGGCAGCGCGCAGGCTGGCGGAAGCGGTCGCGACGACTGCGGCGCGCTGAAGCATGCGCGTTCGCGCGAGCGGGTCATCGGGCGATAGCGCTCTCGGGAACCGACGCACGGGCGCGTGCGCCCTCGTGTAACGGTGTGGCGGACGTTCCGACGCCGGCACAAACGTCGGCTTGCGCGATGGACAGGTCTCAAGACACGGGACGGTGTGCGTCTGCGGCCGCGAGATAGCCGACGATATCGTCGAGCGTAACCAGACGACCATAGTCGCGCTCCGGAATCTCCACCTTCAGCCGCGCATGAAGGCCCGTCAGAAAATTGAGCCAGTCCATCGAATCGAGATCGACCTGACTGCGAAGCGGACGATCCGCACGCAGCGTCGACGGGTCGAGTTCCGGCGCGACGGATGCAAGTGTTTCCAGTACGACCGAAAGGATGTCTGCATTGCTCATCGGTTCAACTCCTCGGGGTGCTGCAGCAATTCACCCAGTTCGACCAGGAACAGCGCACCTCGATGGCCGTCGGATACGCGGTGATCGGCCGAGAGGCTGGTGGTCGTCACCGGCATGATCTTCAGCCCGCCGTCTTCGGCCCACGGCCGCTCGGTGATTCGTCCGAACCCGACGAGCGCGACCTGGGGAGGATAGATGATGCCGAACACCTCGGCTGCACCTCGATCGCCGAGATTCGTCACGGTAATCGTCGATTCCGACAACTCCGAACTCCGCAGCGAGCCTGTGCGACATCGCTGCGTCAGGTCGAGCAGTTCGCGCATCAGCTGGTTCAGGGGCTTGGCATCCGCATCGAGCAGCGCCGGCGCCACCAGCCCGCCCTGGCGCAGCGAGATCGCCACGCCGAGATGCACGGCGCTGGCAGGCCGGAAGATGCCCTCCCGATGGAACCCGTTCAGCTCGGGAAATCGACGCAGTGTGAGTGCGACCGCCTTGAGCAGAAGCGCTGCCGGAAGCAGCCTGTCGGTCACGGAACGCATCGCGTTCTCGGCCGCGAGCCATGCCAGCGCCTTTCCCAGTGGAATCGTCTCGGACACGTAATAGTGCGGAATTTCGCGCTTCGAACGCTCCATCGCGGCTGCGATCACACGTCTCATTTCCGGAAAGCGCTCGCCGGGCGTGCCGGCCGCGGGCGAACCCGCCGCCACGATCGCCCGTTCGACGTCCGCAAGCGTCACCGAGCCCGCCGGGCCGGTGCCCGTGACACTGTCGGGATCGACCCGGTGCTGCTGCGCAAGCTTGCGCGCGGCTGGCGAGATCTTGCGGCGCGGTGCCGCGCTGGCAGCCGTGACGGGTGCCGCTGGTTGGCGCGTGTGCCGCGCCGCCGGCGGTGCTTCTCCGGGCTCGAGCAGCGTGGCCATCGGCGTGCCGACGTGGATCCGTTCGCCCGGGTTCACGAACAATTCGTCGATCGTTCCCTCGTGCCAGCTCTCGACATCCACGGCAGCCTTGCTCGTGTCGACGATCGCGACCACCTGGCCTTTCTTGACCACGTCGCCTGGCTTGACCTTCCATTCGAGGAGCGTTCCCTCGTCCATGTCCGCTCCCATGGAAGGCAGGGTGAATTCGATCATGCGTCCTCCTTCGGAGTCTGTCAGCAATCACGAAAACAATTGTTTCACCGCGGTGACGATCTTGTCGACTTGGGGTAATGCCGCGTCTTCCATGTGCCGGGCGTAAGGAATCGGCACATCCTCGGCGCACACGCGTGCCGGCGGCGCATCGAGCTCGTAGAACGCCTGCTCGACGATGCGCGCGATGATCTCCGCGGCGACGCTGGCGCTGCGCCAACATTCGTCGACGACGACCGCGCGCCGGCACTTCGCTACCGACGCGATGATCGTCGCGTCGTCGAGCGGCCGCAACACGCGCAGGTCGATCACTTCGGCGGAGATACCGCCGCCAGCGAGCGTCTCGGCAGCATCGAGCGCTTTCGGCAGCGAGCCGCCATACGCGAGGATGGCGACGTCCTTGCCCGCACGGCGGACTTTCGCGGTGCGAATGTCGACGCCGTCAAGGTCCGGCAGGTCTCCTTCCATGTTGTAGAGGCCCGCGTGTTCGAAGATCAGCACCGGGTCCGGATCGGCCAGTGCCGGCGCCAGCATGTGGCGCGCATCCTCGACGGTCGCCGGCGCGAGCACCTTGATTCCCGGGATGCCCGCGTACCAGCCTTCGAAACTGTGCGAGTGCTGTGCGGCGACCTGGCGGCCGGCGCCCGTCGCCATGCGGACGACCAGCGGCACCGAGAATTGCCCGCCGGACATGTGGTGGTAGAGCGCGGCGGTATTGACGATCTGGTCGAGCGCGAGCAGGCTGAAATTCACCGTCATGATTTCGACGATCGGCCGCATGCCGCCCAGCGCGGCGCCGATGCCTGCCCCGGTGAACGCGAGTTCCGACAGCGGCGTGTCGCGGACGCGCTCGGGCCCGAACGCGTCGAGCAGCCCGGCCGACACCGCATAGGTGCCGCCGTAGCGCCCGACGTCCTCGCCCATCAGGAACACGCGTGAATCGGTCGACAGCGCCTCGCGCAATGCCTCGCGCAGCGCCTCGCGATAAGTGAGACGGCGGCTCATCGCGGGCCTCCCGCCGACGTGTAGACGTCCTCTGCGAGCGCTTCGACGGGCTCCCATGCAGCGGCATCGGCAAACGCGACCGCATGGGCGACTTCGGCTTCGACATCGGCATCGAGCGCGATGAACGCGTCCTCCGTGAGCTTGCCTTCGGCCTTCAGGCGCGCGGTGAACGTGTGGATCGGGCCGCGGGTTTTCCATGCGTCGACCTCGGCCTTCTGCCGGTAGAGTTCGGCGTCGTACATCGAATGCGCGCGGAAACGATACGTTCGCAGTTCCAGGAACATCGGGCCGGCGCCGCTTCGCACATACGCGGCCGCATCCTTCGCCGCGTCGTGTACGGCCACGATATCCATACCGTCGGTCGAGCTCGCCCGCATGTCGTAGGCGGCGGCTTTCGTGCACAGGTCCGTCTGGGATTCGTGGCGCTCGACGGCCGTGCCCATCGCATACAGGTTGTTTTCGCAGCAGAACAGCACCGGAAGCCGCCAGAGCGCCGCGAGATTCATCGACTCGTGAAATGCCCCTTCGGCAACTGCGCCGTCACCGAAGAAACATGCGGTGACGCGCGTGCTCGACTGCATCTTTTCGGCGAGCGCGAGACCGACCGCCAGCGGCAGGCCCCCACCGACGATCGCGTTCCCGCCGAACAGCCGGGTGCTTCGGTCGAACAGGTGCATCGAACCGCCCCGCCCGCGCGCGCAGCCTTCGCGCTTGCCATACATTTCGGCCATCAGCACGCCCATGTCCATGCCGCGCACCAGCGCATGCGCATGCTCGCGGTAGGTCGCGACGACATTGTCGTCGGGCGTCAGCGCATGCAGGGTGCCGACGCCGCTTGCTTCCTCGCCGATATACAGATGAAGAAAGCCGCGTATCTTTCCCGCGCCGTAGAGTTCGGCGCATTTCTCTTCGAGGCGGCGAACGCGCAGCATGTCGCGCAACAGCGCAAGCGCCAGATCCGGTGGATACGGCACGGGGCCTGACGGCGGAGGCGGAGGAGGGTGGTCGACGGTGGTCATGCGCCGCTCTCGAGTGTCGATGTGTCGCCTTCCGCCAGCCCCAACTCGCGGGCCTTCAGCAGGCGCCGCATGATCTTGCCGCTGCGAGTGTGCGGAAGTTGGCCGACGAACACGATTTCCTTGGGCGCGACCGCCGCACCCAGGCGCTTTCGCGCGTGGGCGAGCAGCGCCATCCTGAGTGCATCGTCGGGGCATTGGCCCTGGTTCAGCGCCACAAATGCCTTGATCGATTCGCCGACAACCGGGTCAGGCTTGCCGATCACCGCCGCCTCCGCGACCGCCGGATGCGCCATCAACACGCTTTCGACCTCGAATGGCCCGATCAGGTGGCCAGCCGACTTGATGACGTCGTCGGCGCGCCCGACGAACCAGTAGTAGCCATCGGCATCCCGCCTCGCGAGATCACCGGTCAGATACCAGTCGCCGGCGAAGCATTTGCGATAGCGTGCGTCTTCGTTCAGGTAGCCGCGAAACATGGACGGCCAGCCGCGCCGGAGCGCGAGTTCGCCCTCGATGCCCGGCTCGTCGACGAGTTGCACGCGGCCACCGGCGTCGCGCTGCGCGATCGCCGCATCCACGCCCGGCAGTGGCCTTCCCATCGAGCCGGGCTTGATGTCGAACGCGGGTGTATTCGCGATCATGATCCCGCCGGTCTCCGTTTGCCACCAGTTGTCGTGAATCGGTAGCCCCAGCACTGCCTTTCCCCACCAGACGGCTTCCGGGTTCAACGGCTCACCGACGCTGGCGACGAAACGCAGGTGCGGGAACGCATGTTGCGAAGCGATCCCGGAGCCGGCTCGCATCAGCATGCGCACGGCGGTCGGCGCCGTGTACCACACGGATACGTGCTCGTCCGCGAGGATGCCGTACCACCGCTCGGCATCGAATTCCTCGCGGTCGACGATGGAGGTCACGCCATGGAGCAGCGGCGCGATGATCCCGTACGAGGTACCCGTGACCCAGCCGGGGTCGGCGGTGCACCAGTAGATGTCGTCCTCGTGCAGGTCCAGCGCATACCGTCCGGTGATCCAGTGCGTGAGCGCCGCCGCATGCACGTGGACGGCGCCTTTCGGCGTGCCGGTGGTGCCGCTCGTGAAGTGCAGCAGCGCCATGTCTTCCGGGGACGTCGGTTCGTAGCGGCATGTGTCCGCCGCACCGGCCATCAGCGATGCGAGGTCGTGGGTGCCGGAAACGTTCGTCGCCGTGCCGGGTGTGTCCGCGACGAGCAGAACGTGCTTCAGCCCCGGCATGCGTTCGCGCCACGGGGCGATCTTGCGTTCGAAGATCGTATCGGTCGTGAGCAGCACCGTTCCCGCGCCGAGATTCACGCGCGTCGCGATCGGCTCCGGCCCGAATGCGGAGAAGAGGGGAGAGACGACCGTGCCGTTCTTGAGTGCGCCGAGCACGCCGACATACATTTCGGGGATGCGTCCGGCGACGATGAACAGGCGGTCGCCCTTGCCGATACCCAGGCCACGCAGCACGTTGCAGAAGCGGTCAGTCAGCGTCGCGAGTTCGGCGTAGCTGATTGCGCGGGATGGCGCGTTCCGTGCGAGGAAGCGCAGGGCAATCCTGTCGCGTCCGGGGCCGGCGCAATGACGGTCGACTGCCTGCCACCCGATGTTGATGCCGCCGCCCGGTTCGATCGCGAGTTCGCGCGCCGCAGCCGCCCACGAGAAACGGTGGCGTTCGCCGTCGTAGTCGACGAGATTCGGCACGACGCGCAGGTCGGCAGGAGTTTTGGCGATGATCGCTGGGACATTCATTCGGACACCATCCGGTCGGCTCGGACGTGATTCATTCTGGTCGCCGCACCGGCTTTTCCGTTGACGTGCGTCAACGCGCCGTGGTTGCCGAAGCGGACCCGACCGCCTCGGTGAAGATGGACAATAGGATCCGGCCCCAAGTCGCCACGGAAGATGCCGACCGAACACGACACTGTTCGAATGGCCATATGGCGACATCCGTGTACGATCTCCCGCCTTTGATATCGGTCAAATTCGCCCGGTGTTTCTGGGTGAAGCATTCATCTTGCAGGCCGGTCGAGCTGGGCGCGCGCGTGCAGCGTCCGCCGCAGACTAGCCGGTGAAGCGCCAGCGCATGGAAGGAGAAACCTAATGTGGGCACGTGACGTGATGACAACCTCGGTCATTTCCGCGACGCCGGAGATGAGCGTGCAGGAGGTCGCCAAGCTGCTCGCCGAGCACGCGATCAGCGCGGTTCCGGTAACGGATGCAGATGGCAGGCTGATCGGTATCGTCAGCGAAGGCGACCTTGTACGCCGCGTCGAGCTCGGCACCAATGTCAGGCGTCGCTCCTGGTGGCTGGAGCTTCTTGCATCCAGCACGGAGCTGGCCAGCGAGTACGTAAAGGAGCACGCGCAGAAGGTAAGGGACGTGATGAGTGTCGACGTCGTCACGGTCCACGAGGACACGCCACTGTCGGAAGTTGCAGATCTGCTCGAGCGGTATCGCATCAAGCGCGTGCCGGTCGTCAAGGATGACGAGGTGACGGGTCTGGTGAGCCGCGCCGATCTCGTGCGTGCTCTGGCCAGCGATACGCACAACCAACAGTCGCCGGTCCCACCTGCCGACGTGGAGATACGCGAGGCGATACTGAAGGCGATGTCCGGCCAACGCTGGGCGCTATCTCGAGGTCAGGTCATCGTCAAGAACGGACAGGTGCATCTCTGGGGCGTGATCTTCAGCGAGGCGGAGCGCAAAGCAGTGTGCATCGCCGCCCAGACCGTCCCGGGGGTAAAAGAGGTAATCAGTCATCTTGTCTATCCGCTGACGCTTCCGTCGATGTAAAAACAGACGATAAGCCGCGTCGTCGGCAGCATGTCATCGGAGCACCAGGAAAAGACCGATGACCGCACCGTATTGCCTGAAAATGGCTTTGTCAAATTGAACGCGATGCCAGATAGAATGGCGAGATGAAGAAGATCAAGGCCTATGAGATCACGGCGGAGCTGCCCGGCCTCGAAGAGGAGGACGTCGAGGTCAAGCTAGCCAATGGCGGGCTGACGATCAAGGGTACGAAGAACGAAGAAAAAGAAGAAAAGAGAAAAGACTACTACCTGCACGAGCGCCGCTACGGTTCTTTCGAGCGCTACTTCGATATGCCGCAGGGCATCGACAAGGACAAGATCGAAGCAACCTTCAAGAAGGGCGTGTTGACGGTGACGTTGCCGAAGACTCCCGAGGCGCAAAAGGCAGAAAAGAAGATTCCGATCAAAGGAGCTTGATCGCATAAAAAAGGGTGCGCACCGGATCGCGGCAACAGCGGCAATCTGGTTCGCACCTTATTCGGCCACGACGCACGCAGCGCCACAGTAAGGAGCTCCCATGCCGTGCCCTGTGGGATCGGCTGGTGATGCCCGTCTGCGTACTCGCGGCTTAGGCGGTCATTGTCCGGTCGCGGACGTACTGCCGGCGTTGGAGCCGCGTGGGCAGTCTGCAGCCGGGACCGGCCGACACTGGCGACGCAGGGGCGCTGAACAAGGGTCCTCTTTCCTGGCAAGGCCTCAGCCGACTTCGTTGCTGTGCGGCTTTTGCCCAAGTTCGCGCGGCTGAACTGCCCGGTGTCAGCCTGGCTCATTAACGAGCTGAGCACCGCGCCGAGTACCGACGAAAAGGCACGTGCGTCGCGCGTGTCCTCCAGGAGGGACTGCGCGATCGCGTCGAATGCAATGACCGGTTCGGCCAATATCCGGTGCGCAAACTGCGCGGCTTGGTCGATGCGGACGTCGATGGGATCGCGGATATCGTCCGTGACCTCCTGTCTCGGTAGTTATGCCGAAGCAAACGTATGCGTTCGTGTCGGAGTCGTGCGCGCGACATTTTCTGTTTGGAATTTGTCAAATCGATCGCCTAAATTTGAAGTTCGGCACCCCTTCTGCGAGGGGGACGTGTTTTGTATGCGGTTTCATACGTCCACAGTGCCAGTGGTTGAACCCGCGCAACAATCCGGCGAGTAAACCTCGCTGATCAGCTTCGCTTCATCGATTCGGGGACAAAAAATGCCGCGTGCTGCTGGGGCACGAGGGCGAGCGTGCGCATGCAAATCGAACTGTCCGTTTGCAGCCAGCGTACGCGAAAGCGCTACGAGGCTTGAATGTGAAGAAAGTACTTCTCGCAGAACGGCATGCCATTACGCGTGATGGAATTCGGTACATACTTCAAACAACTGGCGAGTATCAGGTTGCTCGCGAGTTGTCTGATGGCAACGCACTGATTGAAACAGTGAAAGATGAACCATTCGACGTTGCGATTGTCGACCTCACGAGCATTGGCACCAGGTCGGTCGAATTGATCAGTCAACTTGTTCGCTGCGCCCCAAAGATGCGAATAGTGGCGCTTTGCAGCAAGGCCGAACCGACCCGCGCAAAGTCTGTGTTCAACGCGGGTGCGTCCGGGTTCGTCACGAAAGACAGCACTGCAACTGAGCTGATGCAGGCGGTGCACGCCGTGCTCGCCGGGCATAAGTACATGAGCGCTCAAGTCGCAGAGCGCATCGTGCGAGCGATTGATATTCCTCCCGATGCACCGTTGCACGCGCGCCTAACTGTGCGAGAGAACGAAGTGCTCAAACGGCTCGCATACGGTGACGGTATTTCCGAAATTGCGCGAGATCTAGGCGTCAATGGTAAGACGGTCAGTACATACAAGGCGCGCCTGCTCGAAAAGCTTGAACTGCGTACTGATGCAGCGTTGGTCCGCTACGCAGTCGAGCATCAAATAATCGAGCCAGACTAACGGCTTCGGCTTCGCATCTGCCCTGCCACTGGGATCCGAGTACCCAGGGCGTTAACAGACCGTTGAAATACGTCGGTCCGTCCTGCAGGATGTAGGCTCCCGAGATCAAGGAAGAGCAAGCAGATGCGAGGCGCGGACGGTTACAACGAATCGTTGTTCAGCACGGTGAGGCTAGAGGAATTTGTTCCGCAGGCGCATCCGCTGCGCCAGATCCGGACGTGGCTGAACGAAGCACTGTCGAAGATGGATGCGAAGTTCTCGGCGATGTACGAAGTCGACGTGAAGGGAGGCCGACCGAGCATCGCGCCTGAGATACTGATGCGGGCAATGCCGTTGCAGGTGCTATACAGCATCCGCAGTGAGCGGCAACTGGTCGAGCAGATCTCGTACAACCTGCTGTTTCGGTGGTTCGTAGGCCTGTCGATCGAGGATGTGGTTTGGAACCACTCGGTGTTCAGCAAGAACCGGGATCGGCTACTGGAATTCGACGCGGTGACGGAGCTGTTCAACGCGACCGTGGAAACGGCGCAGAAACGGGGCCTGCTGTCGGGCGAACATTTCAGCGTCGATGGCACACTGATTCAAGCCTGGGCTAGCCACAAGAGCATCCGTCGCAAAGATGGTAGCGACGACGACCGGCCGCCAGGCAACTGGCACGGCCAGCCGCGCAGCAACGAAACGCATGAATCGAAGAGCGACGGTCACAGCCGCCTGTACCGAAAGAGCAATGTGGCGCCGGCGTTGCCGAGCTATCTCGGTCATGTACTGAGCGACAATCGGCACGATCTGGTGGTCAATGTACAGGCTAGCCGGGCGAATGGCCGAGCCGAACGCGACGTTGCTGCAGAGATGTTGCGGGACGTCGTGCGACCAGATCGACGCATCACGGTCGGGGCCGACAATGCTTACGACACGCGTGGGTTCATCAAGGCTTGCAGGGACGCGGACGTGCCGCCGCATGTGGCGCGGAACACGAAACGCAGCGGCGGTAGCGCGATCGATAAACGCACTACTCGGCACCTGGGCTACGCGCTGAGCCAGCGCGAACGGAAAGGCATCGAGCAGTGCTTCGGCTGGGGCAAGACGATAGGCCCGCTGCGACAGGTCATGGTTCGTGGTCTCGAGAAAGAGGACCAACTGCTGACCCTGACGATGGCAGCCTAAAACCTGACGCGGTTGAGATCGCTGGCCGCGTTGCGCCCGCAGAGAGCCTGAGCCACCAGAGCGGGCACCGGAAAGCCCACGACGCTGATCCATTCGCATTGAAATCGGCCGAGCGAGCCGAAATCGACCGCTTCGCGGTGATCGTCGTGAACGGCGGAAGGGAAAATACGTCAGGACGGACAGTAATTCAACGGCCTGGTAGGGCTCTACAAGAAAGGGCTGAGGCTTTGTCAGCCTGCAGCGTTCGACCGTTGGTAGGGCTCGTTGCCGCTCAGCAGCCCGTGTCATCCGTAATCCATCCGTCATCCAGCCTTGATCCAGGTCAGACGCGCATTGGCGTTGCGAAGCCAGCATACACAGAGGTATGCCGATGGGCCTGCTGCGTGGGTAGTGCCGTCCGGATCGGACGCGCCTTTTGTATTATTACTCGACGAGGTGGAAATGAATACAGGAACAGTGAAATGGTTCAACGACGCGAAGGGCTTCGGATTCATCACGCCTGATGACGGAAGCGAAGACCTGTTTGTCCACTTCTCCGAAATCAACGTGTCCGGATTCAGGTCGCTTCAGGATCAGCAGCGTGTGCAGTACGAAGTGCGCTCTGGCCCGAAGGGAAAGCAGGCAGCGAACGTGACGCCGGTATGAAACGCGCCACCCGTCGGGCGGCCGAGCCTGTCGTCAGAACCGGGGATTCGTCACGATTCACGGTAACAACCGCCGCGTGATGCGGTGGCACCGCGACCGCTCGAAGACAATGGAACCTCATCGATATTCCGGAGTTTCCACCAGGATCCTGAGTCGGTTATGAACCATGAGGAGTGTGATCATGTACAGATTCATTCGTACCGCGACTGTCAAGAACGCGGCGCAAATACCGTCGGCACTGGCTTTCGCAGCCCAGGTTACCGCTCATCTGAACAAGAGCTATGCGATGAATATGCAGTTCGGTGTCGAGCAATTCGGCTCTCCTAGGATCCATTGGTACTTTGATGCCGACAGTCTCGACAAGATGCAGCAGATCAATGAAAAACTGATGGCGGACCGCGACTACGGTGGGCTGCTCGAAAAATACCGGGACGTCTGGGTGGACGGCGCCACGCACGACACCGTCGTTCGGCTGGCCTGAGCGAGCACGCTGGATAAAAAGACAACGTTGTATTTCGGCGTCCGGCTCGAGGGCCCGCAGTGCCGTTGATGCAGGTCACGCGTACACGCTGCTGGCCCCCGGTCCACGCATTTCGGGCAGAGCTGCCTCGCCATTGCGTAGACGCCACACGGAGGAGCGTCCTTGAGCGCTGGCTGGGAACACTTTCGTCACGGCGCCGATATCGGCGTGCGCGGCATCGGAGAGACGGTTGCGGAAGCGTTCGAGCAGGCGGCGCTTGCGCTCACCGCATGCGTGAGCGCACCGGCGGATGTGCGCACGACGTGCACGGTTGACATACGCTGCCACGCACCCGACCTCGACTTGCTGCTCGTCGATTGGCTCAATGCAGTTATCTACGAAATGGCGACGCGCCGGATGCTGTTCGGGCGGTTCGCTGTGTTGATCGACGGCACGCGGCTTACCGCCTGCATTGGTGGTGAAGCGGTGGACGCGAAGCGACATCGGCCGGTGGTCGAGCCGAAGGGCGCGACCTATACGGCATTGCATGTCGGTCGCGACACGCCTGGCATATGGGTCGCGCAATGCGTGGTCGATGTTTGAACGGGAGACAACGATGGAGATCACGTTGCTCGAGCGTCACGACGAATTTGAATGGCATATTCCAGTGCGCCACGGAATGCGCGTGCCCGGTATCATCTACGGGGACCGCCGGCTGATCCAGGCCATGGACGACAAAGTGCTCGAACAGATCCGCAACGTTGCACGCTTGCCCGGCATCGTAGGTGCGTCGTACGCGATGCCCGACGCGCATTGGGGGTATGGCTTTCCGATCGGTGGCGTAGCCGCGTTCGATGCGCACGCAGGCGGGGTTGGTTTTGATATCTCGTGCGGCGTGAGAACGCTGCTCACAGGGCTGACGCACGAGCGCGTCGAACCGTTGAAGGTCCGTCTTGCCGACGCGCTTTTTGCGCATATTCCGGCAGGTGTTGGAAGCACCGGGGCAATGCGTCTGTCCGCGTCGAAAATGGACGATATGTTGACAGGCGGGGCGGCCTGGGCCGTAGACCAGGGCTACGGTAACCGCGACGACCTGGGACGGATCGAGGAAAACGGCAGAATCCTGCATGCAAAACCGGGCGCAGTGTCGGACCTTGCGAAAAAACGCCAGCGCGACGAGATGGGCACACTGGGGTCGGGCAATCACTATCTCGAGGTGCAAGAAATTACTGAGATCTTCGAGCCCCGGATCGCGACCGCGTTCGGTCTTCAGCAGGGACAGGTCGTCGTGACGATCCACTGCGGCTCACGCGGACTCGGACATCAGATAGGCACCGAGTATCTGCGTGAAATGGTCATTGCCGCAAAAGCCTACGGGATCGATCTGCCGGATCGCGAGCTCGCGTGCGCGCCGATTGCATCGGATCTTGGCGAGCGCTATCTCGGTGCGATGCGTGCGGCGACCAACTGTGCGTTGGCGAATCGGCAGATTCTTACGCATCGCACGCGCGAAGTGTTCGCGACCGTATTTCCCGACGCCGTCCTGACGCTGCTCTACGATGTGTCGCACAATACCTGCAAGGAAGAATCGCACCGCGTCGATGGTCGCGAACGGATGCTGTTCGTGCATCGCAAGGGCGCGACGCGTGCGTTCGGCCCCGGGCATCCCGCGTTGCCGGAACGTCTGCGTGAGACCGGGCAACCGGTGCTGGTCGGCGGCAGCATGGGAACCGCATCATACATACTGGCGGGTGCTCATACAGGCGATACCGAGCGTGCATTCGGCTCGGCTTGCCACGGTGCTGGCCGAGCGATGAGGCGAACGGAGGCAACCCGCCGATGGCATGGCCGCGCGCTCATCAACGCGCTGGCGGAGCGCGGCATCGAGGTGCGCAGCCTGTCCGATCGCGGCGTTGCCGAAGAGGCGCCGGGCGCATACAAAGACGTCGATGCTGTCGTCGATGCCGCTGCAGCGGCCGGTCTCGCCCGGAAGGTCGCACGGGTCGTGCCGATCGCATGCATCAAGGGTTAGGAGCGGCAGGCTCTCCGCGTTGCTTGATGGCGATCACACAAGCGTAAGCGACGTGGCTGGGGCGCCACGTTCTGCGATCGGACTGCCGATTGGCAAGTCTCCGCGACACGGTTGCAGGCCCGATCGCTACGCGCGTCGCATGACCGTGCCAGATGCCGGGGCACGCGGGGCGCACCACGCACGCGCGTCGAGCGCGGCGTAAAGCCTCCTCCCGCACATGCCAAGACATGTGTTACCTGGCAAGGCCAGCGAGCGCGCGTTCCCGTAACTTGCCGCTGCCGAGACCGCTTGAATGCACAGAAGCGTGGCGCTTTTTTTGGTTTGGGCTTCGGCTCGCGAGGTGGATTGATCCAGATTAAGCATTGTGCGTCCTCGAGGTCAGCGCTTGTCGAGGATGTCACGCCACCGGGACCAAATGCTAGTTCACCGCATCGATTCGTGCGTCGCCGGAGCGCGCGTTACCACGTCGCGCATGTGGGAGCCCCGCTCTGCTGCTACGGTGCCCGGTTCCGGAAAATCTTGCGTGCATGGGCAAAGCGTCGATTCGACGCGAGCGTCTCGACGCAGATTGTCAGGCGCCGTCGCCAGTTTGGTGGCTTGTCGCCCCATTCGGGCAAGTTGGCCTGCTCGGTTACGCCGAGGATGTCGTCGAGTTGCGCGACGACAAGGCGGCTTGCGCTGTCCGCGAGGAAGCGATGCAACGCGTCCGTGAACACGGCAGGATCGTCGGTTGGGCCATACCGTGCCAATCGAGCACGCAGCGCCGCGAGCGTGTCGCAGCGTTCTGCCATCACGCGTTCACGCTGCTCGGGCGATACGTAGAGGTGCAACGCGTCGCGACGCGCAATATCCGTCGCCAAAAAGAAACCAGCCGTAGTCGGCAGATCGTGGGTCGACGCCATTGCCGCAGTCAGGGGTGGGTAGTTCGGCCCGTCCTTGAAGCTACCGTCCGGTTCGCGTTCGAACCACGCGACGCGAAAGCCGAAAGCGCAAGCCTGCTCGAGCCGTTCTCGCAACGTGGGCGGCACGAGTCCGAGGTCTTCGCAGATCACCATGCATCGATGCGATCTGCTGGCATTCGCGACGCAGCGCATCAATGAGTCGAAAGGGAATCGGACGTACGCTCCGTCGCGTGCCGAACGTCCGTATGGAATCCAGTACTGCCGCATCAGACCGACCGCATGGTCGATCCGGACGGCGCCCGCATCGTGCATCGCGGCGGACAGCAACATCGTGAACGGTGCGTAGCCGACGGCTGCGAGCTTACCTGGGTGCCATGGCGCGATGCCCCAGCATTGGCCGTCAGGCGAAAACGCGTCAGGTGGCGCGCCAAGCCCTACGCCGTGTACGAGAAGGTCGGACCAACGCCATCCCTCCGTGCTGTCGAGGTCGGCGCCGACAGCGAGATCGGCTGCCAGCCCGATCGGCATACCCGCCGCCCTGGCTCGTTGCGCGGCGTCATGCCATTGACCGTGCGCGATCCACTGCAGATACATGAAGAAATCGATGCGTGGCGTGTGGTCCTGCGCGAATTTCCGGACGGCAGGGCTGTCGGGACGACGGTATTGCGGTGACCACGCAGTCCACGGCACGTGACGGCCGGCTTCCCGCGCGAAGGCCTCCGAAAGGACCTGGAATGTCGCATACTCGCGCAACGCCGCTCCCGAGGCGTCGCAGAACCTGCGATACGCGTCACCTTCGGGCGTGCGGGCCGGGCCGGACTCCCGTTCGCGGAATGCTTCATGCAGATACGAGAGTGCGCGCAACTTCAGAGATGCCACTGCGGCCGAGTCGATTGTGCCGGCGCGCTCCAGTCGCATCAGTTCGGTGCGGACATCGTCGCGGTCGAGAAAACGCAGGTAACCGGGTGGCGGCGTCCTGCCGGCGGCTCGAGGTACCGAAATCAGCAGCGGATTGAGCATGAGCCGGTCATCTGGCGAATACGGCGATGCCTGATCGGGACACGTGAGTCGCGGCGCATGCACCGGGCTCGACAATACGCCCGCGGCGCCGACATGTGCAGCGGCCTGTGCGACTTGCGCGAGCGCGTCGTAGTCGCCGATACCCCATGTCTCCTTGGATCGCAAAGCGTAGGTCTGGACAGACAATACCCATCGCCGCCCGCTGCTCCGCAGCGCCTCTGGCAGCCAGCATGTCGGAACCGTCGGGGCCACCGGCGCTCCGGTACTAGCGCGCGTGTTGCCACGCATTTCCAGCGCAGTCGCGAGCCGCGCGAGTGACGCGGCGGGCGCCTGGATACGGGCGCCGACAAGATCGGTGTATTCGGTCAGGATGCCCGCCTGGTGCGCACGCGCGGCGAGCGCGGCTGAAACGCCGAGAGAATGGGTGTCGGCTGGTATGAGCGCAAGCATTCCGCCGCTGTCAAGCTCGATCGCGGTATGACCAGCATGCAGGACGGCGGTCGGTTGCGAGGCTGCCGAGCTGTCCAGCCACATCAGCCAGGCATCATCGCGATGCCCCGGGCAATCCGGAATCTTGAACGTTCGTGCGGTGGGTCCCGCATTCAGCGCCAGATAAAGTCGCTCGGGACCGCCCGGTGTCGTGCGTGCGGGATCCACGAGCAGGATCGCAAGAGCCGGCTCGTGCGTCGCGTCCCAATCCGGACCGGTCATCGTGTGTCCGTCCGGGGACAGCCATGTGATGTCGCGGTACGTGTCCGCACCCGCGATCGCTCGTCCGTCGAAGAATCGAGTCTGTCGAAGCAGCGTACCCGCGCGCCGCAAACG
The DNA here is from genome assembly GCF_024704855.1 of Burkholderia sp. HAN2018. Lineage (NCBI taxonomy): Bacteria > Pseudomonadati > Pseudomonadota > Betaproteobacteria > Burkholderiales > Burkholderiaceae > Burkholderia > Burkholderia sp. HAN2018. The sequence goes on from NZ_QOBB01000009.1 coordinate 36,745, forward strand.
GGTTGCAGCGCGCACGACTGGAACGAGGTTGCGGGCGGGATCGTCGCGCGCCGACCAGTCGATCCAGCTCAACGGGGAGTCGTAGCAGTAGGCATTGTCGACGCCTTGCTGGCTGCGCGACAGTTCGTCACCGGCAAGCAGCATGGGTGTGCCATGCGACAGGAGCAGCGTCGCAAGGCGCGATGCGCGTTGCCGGCGCCGATCCCGGGTGCCAACATCATGCACGTGTGAGAGCGGCGCGCCACTGTGCTCGGCACTGGCGGTCTGGTCGGCCAGCGGCAGTCCGTCGTGTGACGCGACGTAGTTGATACCGGTCTGTGGCGGGCGCCCGGATGTCTCGAACAGATCGCTCGAGCCGGCGAATCGCGTGGCGCATTCGCGCCGGGCGCCGGGTTCGGCACGCCAGAAGCGCGCGATGTCTTCGCGATAACGGTCGTTCCATTCGACGAACGGCGCGGGAAACGCACCGGCGAAGTTGCCTGGCGTGCCGAGATCCCACGGCTCGACGATCAGCTTGAGCGCCGACAGGTCCGCATCGTCGGCGATCGTACGCGCGAGCAGGGCGTCCTTACAGAATTGGCCATCCCTGTCGCGCATCATGGTCGCGCCGAGATCGAACCTGAATCCGTCGACACCGATGTCGCACGCCCAGTAGCGTAGCGCCGCATGCACGAGCTCGACCACGGCGGGCACGGAAAGGTCGAGCGTGTTGCCGCATCCGGTGTAGTCGGCATAGCACGCGGGCTGCCCAGGCATTGTCCGATAGTACGTGGCGTTGTCCAGCCCGCGCAAACCGAGTGTCGGCCCGCTCGCACCGAGTTCCGCTGTATGTCCGAGCACGATGTCCAGGATCACCTCGATGCCGGCGGCATGAAGTGCATCGATCGTCCTGACGAACTCACCCACGTCGTCGTGCAGGAGGTAGTCGCGATGTGTTGCGAATAGCGAGATCGGGTTATATCCCCAATAATTGCGCAGTCCGCGCGCGACGAGATCGGGTTCGTCGATGAAGGCGGTCGTGGGCATGAGTTCGACGGCCGTGATGCCAAGCGCGTGCAGATAGTCGATCAGAGGCGGTGTTGCCAGGGCGGCCAGCTTTCCGCGCAGCACGGCGGGAACATCCGGATGAAGCATGCTGAAACCGCGTACGTGCAGTTCATAGATCACCGTATCACACCATGGCGTGGCTGGACGCGGCGGTCGTGCGTCGACTTGCTGCAGCGGGCGTGTGACGCGCGATTTGGGTACGTACGGGGCGCTGTCATGTGTGTCGGGTGTTGTGCCGCACTCTGGACCGGTACCACGTGCATAACCGTAGACGGCATCGTTCCAGCGCATCTCACCTACTAATTCGCGCGCATACGGATCCACCAAGAGCTTGTGTGGGTTGAAGCGGTGTCCGTCGGCTGGCGCATAGTCGCCGTGCGCACGATACCCATACACAAGTCCTGGCGTTGCGTTCGGCACAAAGCCGTGCCACACGTCGCCGGTTCTGGACGGCAGCGGGATGCGTGCCAGTTCGGTCGACCCGGCCGGGTCGAACAGGCACACATCGAGGCGCGATGCGTGCTTCGAGTACACGGCGAAATTGACGCCATGCCCGTCCCAGTGTGCGCCAAGGCGATCAGGCGTGCCGATGTCGATGGTCAGGGGCCGCATCATCGTGTGGCCTTTAACTGGACGGCGCCTCGAACACCAGCATGCTCAGTGGCGGCAAGGTCAGTTCGAGGCACTGCTGCTCGCCATGCCAGGGCTCCGGCTTGCTGGCGGACTGTCCGAGATTGCCTGCGCCGCTGCCGCCGTATTCTGCGGCATCGCTGTTCAGGATCTCGCGATAGGTGCCGGCAATTGGTATTCCTACCCGGTAGTGGGTACGACACACAGGCGTCAGGTTGCAGACGGCCACGACGAAATCGTCCGGCGTGTCGCTGACGCGGCGCCATGCCAGCACACCCTGCAGCCGGTCGGAGCAGTCGATCCAGCGGAAACCTTCGCTGCTGCAATCACGTCGATGCAGGCACGGAACAGTGCGATAGAGCCGCCCGAGATCGCGGACCAGGCGAAGCACCCCCGCATGCCCGGGATCGTCCAAACAGCCCCAATCGAGTTCGCTGTCGTGATCCCATTCGCGCGACTGCCCGAATTCGCCGCCCATGAAGAGCAGCTTCTTGCCCGGGTGCAGGAATTGAAACGCGAGGTAGAGACGAAGGTTCGCAAAGCGCTGCCAGCGATCGCCGGGCATCTTGGACAGCAGCGATCCCTTGCCGTGCACGACCTCATCGTGTGAGAGCGCCAGGACGAAGTTCTCCGTCCATGCATAGAGGATGCCGAAGGTCAACTGATCGTGATGAAAGCGTCGATGGACCGGGTCGCGCCGCATGTAGGCGAGCGTATCGTTCATCCAGCCCATGTTCCACTTGTAGTCGAAGCCGATCCCGCCGGAGTCGACCGGCCGGCTCACCATCGGCCATGCGGTCGAGTCCTCTGCGATGGTGATCGCGCCGTGCGGCGCCTCACGACGGACGGTGTCGTTGAAGCAGCGAAGAAACGCGACGGCGTCGAGGTTCTCCCTGCCGCCAGAGGAATTGGGGATCCATTCATGGGCTGCGCGATCGTAGTCGAGATACAGCATCGACGCGACCGCGTCGACCCGCAGTCCGTCGATATGAAATTCGCGTAGCCAGTAGAGCGCATTGGCTATCAGGTAGTTGGCCACCTCGGCTCGGCCGACGTTGAATACCAGTGTGCCCCACCGGTGGTGCACACCCATGCGGGGATCCTCGTGTTCGTAGAGGCAGGTGCCGTCGAATCGGGCGAGACCGTGCGCATCGCGGGGAAAATGACCCGGCACCCAGTCCAGCAGGACACCGATACCGGCCCGGTGGCATCGGTCGATGAAGCCGCGCAGGGCATCGGCAGTGCCCCAGCGGCGCGACGGCGCGAACGGCGACACGATCTGGTAACCCCAGGAGCCAGCGAAGGGGTGCTCTCCGAGCGGCATCAGCTCGATGTGCGTGAAGCCCAGATCGAGCACATACGGGATCAGCGCGTCGGCGAGATCGTCGTAGGAATACGTCCGGCCGTCAGGGTGCCGGCGCCAGGAGCCGGTGTGAACCTCATAGACGGAGATCGGCGCGTCCGGGCGCTGGCGCATGTGCCGACTTTCCATCCACACCTCGTCGGTCCAGCAAAACGCCGACGGCTCGCACACACAAGATGCGGTCGCTGGTGGCACCTCGGCAAGCTGAGCGAACGGGTCGGCTTTGAGCATCACGGTGCCATCGCGGGTTCGTACCTCGTACTTGTAGAGCGCTCCGGGGCCGACACCCGGCATGAAGCACTCCCATACGCCGCACTCGGCGCGGCGCCGCATGACGTTCAGGCGCCCGTCCCAGTCGTTGAACGGGCCGACCACGCTGACCCGCTGCGCATTGGGCGCCCAGACGGCAAAGGTCGTGCCGTCGAGACCGCCATGACGGCAGGCGTGCGCACCGAGATGCCGATACGCATTCCAATGCCGCCCTTGCGCGAGCAGATGGCAATCGAGGCTGCCCAGTACCCGCGGCGCGGCATACGGGTCGTCGAGTTCGCACTGGCTGCCTTCCTCGTGCACGCGGAATCGGTACGAAAACGGGCCACCCGGGGCAGCGAACTTGCCAGCATACAGACCACCGTCATCGATCCTGTCCAGTGCTCCCAGCACGTTGCCGGAGTCGCGATCGATCAGATCGACGCGCGTCGCGCGAGGCAGGAAGCAGCGCACCGTGACCGTGTCTCCTACCGCGTCCGGATGCATGCCGAGGATCGCGAAGGGGTCGGCGTGCTCACCGGCCAGCAGCAGCGACGCGTCGCCTGGCGCGATGAGCGTGCGGCGCGACGCAGAGGGCCTATTGTGGCGATCGTCGATATGCATCGCAGCATCGCGTTTCATGACGGGGTTCCGATGGCGTCGCGCGTCGGCGCCGCAATGCCGCAGGACGGGTTCAGTCTGTTCCGCGCGCGCAGCCAAATGCACCGTGCCTTGTTCGGCACCGGCGTCGTCACATCGTCTAACCGGGAGGCTACCGCCTGTTTGACACGAGTCAACGATTTGCCGGTACGAGCGCGCGAAAGTAGCAGCAGGCGGGCAGCTCATGGCGTGACAGGAGTCCGGAATGAAAATCTTCGAAGGAGACACGTTTGGCCGGCAGCCACTGTTGCCGGCGATGGGCCGCGCGCAACGCATTCTTTTTGTCTCGGCGGAAGCATTCCCGCTGGCGAAAACGGGTGGATTGGCGGACGTCTGCGCCGCGTTACCGAAGGCGCTCGCCCGACTCGGTTGCGATGTGAGATTGTTGGTTCCGGGCTATGCCGACGCGTTGGGGCAACTGTGCGATCCACGTGTCGTCGCCGAACTGAGGGACCTGTTGCCGGGTACGGACGTTCGTCTGATCGCTGGTACGCTGCCCGGGACAGCGCTGCCGGTACTGCTCGTCGATTGCCCGGTGCTGTATTGTCGACCGGGTGCGTTGTATGTCGATGCCGACGGCCGCGACTGGGCGGACAATGCGCGGCGCTTCGCGGTGCTGTGTCACGTCGCGGCATGGGTGGCGCTTGGCCGGGGCGGTGACGGATGGCGGCCGGACGTCGTACATGCCCATGACTGGCACGCTGGACTCGTGCCGCTCCTCCTGCGCCGGTCCGGGCCATCGGCGCCCCCGAGCGTATTCACGATACACAACGCCGCGTTCCAGGGAAATTTCCCCTTGTCGGAGGCGGATTCGCTTGGCTTGCCGGCCGACGTTCTCGATGTCGATGGTATCGAATTCTATGGGCAGCTTTCTTTCCTGAAAGCTGGTGTGCGCTTCGCCGACAAGCTCACGACGGTGAGTCCTGGCTATGCGCGCGAGATCCAGGAATCGGAGTACGGATGTGGCCTGGAAGCGCTGTTTACGGCGCGCGCCGACGATCTGACTGGCATCATGAACGGTATCGACACCGAGCTTTGGAACCCGGCGGCGGATCCGCTGCTGCCGTGTGTTTATTCGATTGATGACACAAGCGGCAAGGCCGCGTGCAAATCCGCGCTGCAGCACGAGATGGGACTCCGGCTAGACGCGCAGGCGCCGCTCGTCGCGAGCGTTTGCCGTTTGACCCACCAGAAAATGTCGGACGTGCTCCTGCATGCGCTGCCGCAGATGCTCGACCGGCATCCGCGACTGCAGGTCGCGATTCACGGGCGCGGAGATCGCGAACTCGAGGCAGGATTTCTCGCACTCGCGGCGGGGCGGGACGATGGGAGGCTGGCCGTCCACATTGGATATGACGAGGGGCGCGCGCATCGTCTGCAGGCCGGTGCCGACATTCTGCTACAGGGGGCCAGATTCGAACCTTGCGGCCTTACCCAGCTTTACGCGATGCGCTACGGCACGATTCCGATCGTGACGCGTATAGGTGGCTTGGCCGACAGCGTCGTTGATCATGATGGCGCCTTCCACCAAGAAGGTGCCACCGGCTTTACGTTCGACCACCCAAGCTGTGATGCGATGCTCGGTGCGCTTCATCGCTGCGTGGACCTGTATGCGGCCGATCCGGCCGGATGGTCGACGCTTTGCCGATTCGTGATGTCGCGCGATTCGGGGTGGTCGCGGTCTGCGATGACCTATCTGAATCTGTACGGCAAGCTAGCCGCAGCCAATCAGGCTTACCCCGTCGCGGCGGTCGAGTTGCCGGCGCGAGTGTGGACCGACGTCTCAACGACGCAGGCCACGGCACCGCGGCAACCACGTACGGCAACGGTACGCGAGGAGCGTGAGGGTGCGATGCCGCTCATGGCAGATGGCTGGCAGCGGGGTTGACCGGGCGGGATTGTTGCCGCCGTCGATGACGATGACATCATGTTCGCTTTCCCGGCCCGGCCGTTGCCCCAATCGCTCGAAGCGTTGACCGAACTCGCGCTCAACCTGCGCTGGACCTGGAACCATGCGCTCGATGAACTGTGGAAAGCGATCGATCTCGAGCTATGGGAGCGCACCGGGAACCCGTGGATCATTCTGCAAAACGTGTCGCAACGTCGACTGGATGAACTATGCGTCGACGAGCGATTCAACACGACGCTCGTCTCGGCACTTTCGGACTTGCGAAGTTACATGAGTGACGAGGGGTGGTGGCACACTCGGGAAGCGTCGGACGGTATCAGGCCGGTCATCGCATATTTCAGTATGGAATTCGGCCTCAGTGAAGCCTTTCCTCTGTATGCGGGGGGCCTTGGTGTGCTGGCGGGTGATTTTCTGAAGACAGCGAGCGATCTTGGGATACCGTTGATCGGTATCGGTTTGCTGTTCCACGAAGGGTACTTTCGCCAGGGTATCGACGCAGATGGGTGGCAGCGCGAAGCGTATCCGTATAACGATCCGACGAGTCTGCCGATACAGCCGGTCGTCGACGCTGACGGCGCATGGCTGAAAGTTCGGCTCGAATTGCCGGGGCGTTCGCTGTTCCTTCGGGTGTGGCAGGCGATCGTCGGCCGCACCAAGCTCTATTTGCTCGACAGCAACGACCTGCTCAACCGTGTAGCCGACCGGGCGATCACATCAAAGCTTTATGCGGGCGGCGTGGAAATGAGGCTGCTCCAGGAAATGTGCCTCGGCGTCGGTGGCTATGCAACGCTCGATGCGCTGAATGTGCACCCGGACGTGTGTCACCTCAACGAAGGGCATGCGGCGCTTGTCGTACTGGAGCGGGCACGGCGCTTCATGACGCAAGCCGGCTGTACATTCCGCGACGCGTGGTGGGCGACTCGCGCCGGCAACGTTTTTACTACCCATACGCCGGTGTCAGCCGGCTTCGATCGATTTCCGCCTGCCCTGGCCCTTGCCTATCTCGGCCAGTACGCGCACGACTTCGATATCGCACCGCAGGCGCTGCTGGCGCTGGGCCGAATCGACCGCTCAGACTCTGCGGAGCCGTTCAACCTCGCGTGCCTGGCAATGCGGGGAGCTGCGCAAACCAACGCTGTGAGTCGCTTGCATGCGGACGTCACCCGCGCCATGTTTGCAACACTGTATCCGCGCTGGCCGACGGAGGAAACGCCGATTTCGTACGTGACAAATGCGGTCCATGTTCCCACCTGGGATTCGGCGTGGTCCGATGCCTTATGGACGGACGCATGCGGCAAGGCCCGCTGGCTGGGTGCCACCGATGACCATGCAAACGCGATCCTGGCCACGAGCGATGAAGCGCTATGGGCGCTGGCGGGCGAACAGCGGCGGGATCTCGTGCGTTTCGCGCGTGAGCGTCTTGCATGGCAACTCGGACAACGCGGGGAGCCTCAGGAAAAGGTCGCGGATGCATCGCGGGTTCTGGATCCGAACATTCTGACGATTGGGATCGCGCGCCGGTTTACCGGCTACAAGAGGCCGAACTTGCTGCTCACCGATCCGGCGCGTCTGGAGCGCCTGCTGACGAATGAGCCGCATCCTGTCCAGTTGATTGTCGCGGGCAAGGCACATCCCGACGATAGGGAAGGGAAGTCGTTGATCCATGCATGGTTCAACTTCAGTCATATTCCACAATTGCGGAATCGGGTCGTGTTTCTCGAGGACTACGATATCGCGATTGCCCAGCAACTCGTCCAGGGAGTGGATGTCTGGGTGAATACCCCACGTCGGCCTTGGGAGGCATGCGGCACAAGCGGCATGAAAGTGCTCGTCAACGGCGGACTGAACGTCTCATCGCTCGACGGATGGTGGGCGGAAGCCTATCGGCCGGATCTCGGCTGGGCGATCGATTCGAGTTCGGACGGAACCGATGACGAGGACGCGTCGCATCTGTATGAACTTCTGGAGCGCGAGATCGTGCCGGCATTTTACGGGCGCGACGAACTGGGTATTCCGCGGGAATGGGTGAAGCGCATGCGGGCGAGCATGGCGGTATTGGCGCCTCGATTCAGCAGCAACCGGATGCTGCGCGAGTATCTAGAAAACTACTATCTACCTGCTGCTTCCGTGTTCCGGAACCGGTCGCGTAATCGCGGGGAGGTAGCGCGCGAGCTTGCCGCGTGGGCAGCGAATCTGGAGTCGCGATGGCACGAGCTGCATTTCGGATCGTTGAGCGCTTGCCGGGAAGGGGACGAATGGCGCTTCTGCCTGCCGGTATATTTTGGCGAGCTTCCTTCCGAATGGTTGCGAGTCGAATTATTTGCTGACAATGACAATGACGATCACGGTGCTTCGGAATGCTGGTCGATGGTTCGGGGAGAGCCGATCGCGGGGTCAATGCACGGATATATCTTTCGGGCCTCGGTCAAGACGCCGAGACCGGCCGAACACTACACGCCCCGAGTGCGTGCGTGTCGGGAGGGCGTGTTTACGCCGTCGGAGATCAGTACGGTCGCATGGTATCGATAACAATCCGCTGCGGGTCGTTCTCGGCCAAGGGTAGCTGCTGCGATGCCCCTCAGGTGACATCGATAGTGCGAGACGCACAACTTCATGAAATCCCGAGAACTTCTCATTTCTCGATCGACGACCACTCACGAAGTGAAATCTTTACTTCGCAATCGGTGAGGACATCATTTGGGTTTCCGCCTGACGGTTTCAAACGCCCGCGTCGCCGCTGAATAGAGACGGTGGGATACAACGGGTGTCAATCGCAACGGCTGGTCGCATTGACGAGTTGACGTGCATCAACGTGCCCGGTGCCGCGCGGTGCGAGATTGGCGATACCAATGGCAGGGTCGACGGATAGCCGCCAGTGCTGCGATCTCAGGAGGATTGACCATGGCAAACGATCGTCCCAAGGCGGCTCGGGAAAATGGGGAATGGCCTTTATTGGATGCTGGCGGCATCGGCCTTCTGCAGTATCTGCGTCGCGTTTATAACTATATGGCTTGCGGGCTAGCAGTGACAGGCGTCGTTGCTTACGTTGGAGCAACGAGCGGCCTCTACATTTCGATCGCCGGAACGCCCCTCATCTGGGTCGTGTTGCTCGCTCCGCTAGCGTTGGTCATGTTTCTGAGCTTCCGCATCGAGCGCATTAGCCTCGGCGCAGCGCAGATTTGTTTCTGGGTCTATGCGGCACTAGTCGGACTGTCTCTTGCGGGGATCTTCCTCGTATATACGGGCGAGAGCATTGCACGTGTTTTCTTCATTAGTGCGCTCACCTTCGGCGCGATGAGCATCTATGGTTACTCGACGCGGGCCGACCTCTCACGCTTTGGCTCGTTTCTGTTCATGGGGCTGATCGGGATCGTCATCGCCGGGTTCGTGAATCTCTTCGTGGGTTCCACGGCACTGCAGTTCGTCGTTTCCGTGATCGGCGTGCTCGTGTTCACGGGCCTTACGGCATACGACACGCAGCGGATCAAGAACATCTATACAGCGGGCGAAGTTGACGAGAACGCCGGAAAAAAGGCGATCATGGGCGCGCTTGCCCTCTATCTTGATTTTCTTAACCTCTTTCTAATGTTGATGCGACTCTTCGGTAACCGCCGCCGCAGCTAGAAGAACAATTGCGGATCGAAACCGAGAGCGCCGCGGCAAGCCTCGGCGGGATCGCCGCCGAAGCAAGCGGGGTCCGCCGGGAAAGTGGGCAGCACCCAAGCGCGCTAAGCTGCTCCGACCGGCACGGATCGAGCACCCGTGCGGGCGGCAAACTTCCGTCCATGCGAACAGGCCGAGGGCAGGAATGCCCCAGGCATTGCCCGCCGAGACCGGCCGCACATCATGTTGGTTTAGCCTGAGAATTGACGCCGCCCAACACCTCGAGTGCGGCGAGTCGGGCATTCACCAGCTCCGCATGCAGCTTGATCGCCCGGATCAGAAATTGAACGTCCTCGTTTTCGCTTTTCGAAGCAAGGTCATCGAATTCTGCCCACAGCTCATTTATCCGTTCGGCGCGCATGGCGACTCCTTTGGCGTGTGTAAAGAACAACGTTGAACGGCAGATTGCAACATCCTTGATGCCGTACGAACAGCATCCGCATTCACCCGCCTTGGGTGCTGATCTGGATCAAGGGGCGCAACTTCGAGGCATCGCTCGACACTCGGAGCGGCAGGTGGGGCCGGCAGATACTCGTGCGCGCTGCAAAGCTGCGCGTGCTGTGGCTCGGATTGTTAACATCGGGTATTCGTGGCGTTCACCACTTCAGGCGAATCAAGAAGGAACACCAGGATGTTCGGATGCTCGTTCCGACATTGCATTCTGCGCAGACCCATGCGGTTCGCGAATTCAGGGCTGTGAATCGCCCCAGTTTTCGAGGAGGCCGGATGGTTCATGTCAAGACCGTTGCAACGGCCTCGCTGGCGGGTTTCTGCCAATGGTTTGGCTCAGCGTCATCCGACGGTGTGTATCCGATGGGCTCAAGCAGTCGGACAGCGGTGAAACAGTGCATCCATTGCAATGTGGCGAGTTCGTCGGATTCACCGGTTTTCCGCGCCGCTCGGCATCGTGCGCACGGCCGTGACCGGTCGACATCCATTCACGCCGCAGCGTAATGCGCCCGGCATTCCGTCTCGCGCCCGCGTACCACTCTTCGTCCGACGAGCGACCCACGCGTCTCGGTAACGACGGTCCGCTGATTTTCCTCATGACCGTCGTTGTAGAAATAGAGCACGACCCAGTCCTTGACGCGTCCGAGTTCGTGCGCGTGCAGCGTGTTGGAGAAGAGTGCCGTGAAATGCCATCCATCCCGGGTGACGTGAAGCACCGGTAGCCACGCCTTGCCCTGCGGGTTCAGTCGCCGGGGCGCAATGGTCGGTAGCGCCCCGGCGGCGGCTTTCTCGCGATAGAGCCGATCTACCTCGAGAAGCAGGGAGACGTCAGGTTCGGCCTGCGGCGCGGCGCGTCGCCGGAGAGGTGGCCAGCGCTGCGGCCGGCTCAACATGTCGTTGAGTGCCGCGCGAACGCTTGCCGTACGTCGCGGGCCCATGCCTTCGATCCGGTCGAGACGTCCATCGCGGGCGGCCAGTTCGAGATCCTCGAGCGTCTCGACACCCAGCGTATCGTGAATGCGCGCGGCAAGTTCCGGGCCGATGCCAGGAACCGTCTGGAACAGGGCCGCAGGATCGGCATCCCCGCGTAGCCGCTCCAATTGGCCCCAGCGATCGGTGATTAGCATTTCGGCGATGGCGCTCGCGATGCCCTTGCCGACGCCCGGGATCGCATCGAGCGCATCGATACCCCCTTTATCAAAGAGGGCGCGGATGTCCGAGCCGAGATGAGCGATGGTGTTCGCAGCAGTGCGATACGCGCCGACCCGGAATGGATTGGCGCCTTGCGCGTCGAGACGCCGCGCCGCCTCCAGCAGACATCCGGCGATGCGCTGATTGTCCGGGAACGCGAGGGGTGCGGTGGTGTGCATTCGTCAACCTCGGCGCCGATCGGCGTTGCCACTTGTGCGCTCGTGCCGGATGGAACGCCATGCGGGGATGCGCTACAGGCGTTCCGCGTGTCGTTTGACCTGACCATGCAGTTTACGTACTGCGTCTTCGAGCATACGCGTGACGTCGTTGAACGCATCGCGCAGCGCGATGTACACGTCTTCGTCACGCTCGCTGTCTGACACCAGCTCATGCCCGGGAATCGTCAAGTCGATGCGGACATTGAACGACTTTCCCCGATGCTTGTGCTTCTCGTCCAGAATCACGCTGACGCGGCGGCGCATGATGTCGGGGCAGAATTTGTCGAGCTTCGACGCATGCGTTCTCACAGCCTCCTCGATGCCGTCCGAGCGCGTCATGCCCTGAAAGGAGATTTCCAGAGGTAGTTTCATGGTCTGGTTCGCTCGAAGTTGCGATCGATCCATGAAAAAGCGAATGTTTTCGCATGTTCATGAACCGGTCGGCGGAGCCGAAGGAGTACCGATAGCGTTAATTCTGTGATCAGCGGTTTGTCACGGCATGACACAGGTCAATCGTGTGTGTGGGGCATGAGACAAGAACCTTCGAATCAACTTCGAAGTGACCGGCATATACGTGTATGGGCGGATGCGCATGGCATGCCACGGGTCAAAAGCCCCCGCCAGCCATCCGGTTTGCGTCGATGGCGGTCTACCCCCTTGACGGGGGGAGCAAGCCTAGCTCGCGCAATTCCCGGTACGACAGTTCGCGCCTGCGCACGCCGTAGAGGCCGCGCCTGCCGTAAATGTGCTCCAGATCGAAAAGGTCGGAAGGATTGACCAGCCGCCCCAGCACCGCATCGAACACGGTCTGTCCTGGCACCGGCCGTTCGCCGCGCTCATGAGGCGCGAACGGAAGATGACCGAGTTCGACCCGGTACCAGATGTCACCGATCTTATGCGCCTGCGCGTGCGCGGACATTTTGCGCATGCGGCCATGCAGTTCCGCCTTGCGGTGCGCCGCACGATTTTGTCTCTTCTGCTCGGGAGAGACGTAATGCGCGTTCCGGAGCAACGTGCCGAGTTCCGGGTGTACGTAGAATTCGGAATTCGCCACTTCCAGCGGCACTACGCCCGCGCGAGGCAAATGGATCCGCACGCGTCCTTGCTTCATCGAAGTATTGGTGGCGACGAGCGTGCCGAAGATTTCCGGACTCACCCGTGGCTGCGTCGCTGCCCATGCCGCGCGATATTCGTCGCGCACCGCGAGCCAAGGCGCTCCGACGTGCGCTGAAAGGAAAGTGCGCAGCGCCGAAACGCCCGAGGGCTGCCGCGGTGCTCTCGATGCCAAAGGGGCGGATTGCAGAACCTTGCCTTACAACGTGGGCCGGAAATTGCGATTTGCCTTGACCATTGAAGTTACGTCTCCCGCGGCGCCTGGATTCCGGAATTCATTCTTTGGTGGCGACTACCGTTCGTTCATGACGCACATCAACGCCGCCCTTCGTGCAATGCCGGCTTCGCGCGAAGTGGCGGACATCGAAGGCGAAGGGCGCGGGCTCGACGAAGTCGAACAGGTCGTCGACGCGCAGCGTCGGGCATTCCTGCCCGAACGGGCCGCCGGTCTGCTCCATTGATCTGCGCGATGGCTGCCGCAACGGCCTGCCCATCTCGACTGCCGTTCCTCACCGGTGCGGATATTCGTACCCGTTGCATTGGAGTGCATCAACGCCTGCCGGGCGCCACGCGCTAACCTGAGCGCTCGACAACGCGCGAAGCACTTCGCGCGCGTTGGCGACGTCGTCGTGATCAAAAACCTTTGCATGAATCGGCGTCACTTCATTCGTCCGCCTGTTCGCGTGCGGACGCGCGAAAGCATGTAAAACGCCCCGGCTGCTGCACTGCGAAAAAGGGACGACAGCCATCAGATTTCGGGGAGATACACGGCAGCTGGCAGGGCCGCATGCGTATCTTCGGACGCCGGCGTGCTTGCGACGACGATCGGTGCGCAAAGCGGCCGCCGCAACGCCGCCGGAGCGATGCCGTGCCGTATTGCAGCCAGCAGCCCGGCCGCCTCGAGATAGTTGTCGACTTCGTGATACTGACCAGGGGCCCATGGCAGTCCGCCCAGGTCATTGCGCATGATGCTTGCATTGCCGCGCACCGCGATCACGGGGATCCGCTGTTCGAGTGCTGCGAGCACCGGCAGGCCGAGGCACCCGCCCGGAATCACGATACACGACACGTTGGCTGCGGTGACGACGTCACTTGCACGCATGTCGGCGGCATGCGTGATAAGGCGCGGGCTTTGCCGCAAGCCCTTCAGTACGCACATGAAGAAGCCGGTCGAGATCGCTTCCGCGGCCATTCGCGGATCGACCACGCCGAGATCCTCGAGTGCAACGGCCTGCGACTCGTACATCGGCGCATGCGCGGCCGGCACGTCTAGCAGTGCCGACAGCGCATGGGTCAGCAATGCCTCGACGCCGCCCCAGGGATTGACGAGCTCGCCGTGGCTGCGAAAGTACTTGACGCGGCAAGCCGGGTCGACCGCCACGCGCGTCGACAGCGCAATCGCGTCGTAATCGCCGCGCCGCGCGGCCAGCAGGGCAACGAGCCGGTCGAGATGCTGGACCGTTCCGGCCGCCCGGCCGGACGCCGTGAAATGCGACGCCAGCGCGATCGATGGATCGACGAGCGCGATACCGGCATTATGCATGCCGAACGTCGCCCCGGCCGCGGCGACCGAATTCAGCGTCGCATGCAGGATCGGCGCGTCCGGATGCTGCTCGACGACGGACAGCACGCGATTCGCGCGCACGCGTTTCAATCCCGCCGTGCCCATCAGCAGTCGCGCAAGCGCGCTACCCTCGACGTAGAGTGCGTTGGGGGGGAGCTCGTTGAGATCGGACGCGTTGACCGCGTTCGGATGCGTGATCAACGTATCGCAGGTGGTGGCCAGCAGGTTCACGACCGGATTCGCATCTCCGGCGTGTCCGCCGACCACGCAGCCGATTCCCGTCGGGATCACGAGTGCGACATTGAACGACGAAACGTTTTCGTCGGCACGGCGAAGGAACCGGAACAACGTGCCCGACGAGTATGTTGGCGGAGCGCCGTCAATCACGGCAACCTCGCAATGCCAGATGCCAGCGGCGCTGTCCGCGACGACGAAGCGGATCGGTACCGACGCGGCGCCCAGTTGCTTTTGCACGGCCTTGCCGAGTGCCGGAAAGAACGATCCCGGTTCTGACGGGCGGGGAATGTCGATTTCGAGTTCGCGGACCAACATAACGCCTCCTTGATGGTCGGTGCGCTGTTATCGGCCTCATTCTGGTTCGCCTGCCTGCGGTACCGTTGATGCAGGTCAAGCGTGCCAAGTGCGGCGAATCCAGGCCTGCCGCTGCGGGCAGGGGCGTCTTGCCCCCAGAACCTGCATGCGGTTACCAGACGATGCCTTGGAATTTAGACATATACCCGCCGTCGATGCGCAACCTGCCGCCGCGGGTGCGCGACAAGGCGATCGAGATCGCGAACGCGCTGCTGCGACAGGGCCGCAGCGGGGCAGCGCGATTCGCATCGCAATCGCGCAGGCAAAGCGCTGGGCCGGCTCGCACACGGAGCGCCGCGACTCGTGGTATTCCGGCACGGGAAACGCACCCTTGTCCGGGTTCGCGACCCGGACAGGTTTGCCGCCCGCTGATCTGTATCAACCGCACCCTGCGGCGCATGGCCTACCGTGGCCGGTATCGGTGACCATCTCGGACCAACGCAAGCGGAGCATCGCATGCAAACGCGCGACATCGTGATGTCGATCGACAGAACGCGGCTCGAAGGCGTGCTGAAGACGCCGTATGAGGCGCGCGACTTCGTCATGTTCTCGCACGGCAGGGGCAGCAGTCGCCTGAGTCCGCGCAACCGCTTGGTTGCGGCGACGCCCGTGAATGCGGGGTTCGCGACACGCCTGTTCGATCTGTTCGCTCGCAACGAGGAATGCTTCGACAGTCGCGCGGCAATCTATCGCTTCAATATCCCGCTGCTCGCAGGTGGTCTGTCAGCCGCGATTGCATGGGCACGGGCCCGGCCGGATATCGGATCGTTGAAGATCGGCCTGTTCGGCGCGAGCACGGGTGCGGCGGCCGCACTCGTCGCGGCCGCGAATGATCCGGCGGTCGGTGCCGTCGTGTGCCGCGGCGGCCGTCCCGACCTGGCCGGCGACACGCTCGAGCATGTGAGCGCGCCGACGCTGCTGATCGTCGGCGCGCGTGACGAGCAGCTGCTACATCTGAACCGGCTGGCCGCAGTGCACCTCACGTGCGAAACCGAGATCGAAATCGTACCCGGCGCCCCCCATCTGTTTGAGGAACCAGGCGCACTCGACATGGTCGCGTGGCTCGCTGTGTCATGGTTCATACGCTGGCTTTCGGCCGGTCTCTGATAGAGGGTTCGTTCGTGGCCGATTCGCCTGACAAAAGCAACGTTCTGAATTCGCGAGACGCTGGCGGCGGCTCGGTGGCGCACCGTGCCGGCAGCGTCCCGCGCCCGCACCGGCGGCATGTCGCACGGACGTGGCTGGCTGTCGCCGGTCTGCTGCTGCTCGGTGCCGCATCCGTGGCTTGGTGGTTCGCCGAGAACCGCAGCGAGCCCGTCCGTTACGTGACGGCACCCGTTACACGCGGGCCGATTGCGCGCACGGTCACGGCGACCGGCACGGTCAACCCCGTTCTGACGATCATCGTCGGCAGCTACGTGTCCGGCGTGATCCAGAGCCAGTTTTGCGATTTCAATACCAAGGTCCACAAAGGCCAGCTCTGCGCGAAAATCGATCCGCGACCCTACCAGACCGTCGTCAATCAGGCGCGCGCCGAACTGGCGAATACGCGCGCGCAGATCGTCAAGGATCGCGCCCAACTCGATTACGCAAGGCAGAACTACGAACGCGACGCGAAACTGCTGAGCCACGGCATCGTGTCCCAGGACACCGCCGACAACGCGCGCAGCGTCTACGAACAGGCGAAGGCGCAAGTCGCCGTCGATGCGGCGGCGATCGAGGAAAAGTCAGCTGTTCTCGACACCGCACTCGTCAACCTCGGCTACACCGACATCGTGTCTCCCGTCGACGGCACCGTCGTCTCGCGCAACATCACCATCGGCCAGACCGTCGCCGCGAGCTTCCAGACGCCGATGCTGTTCCTGATCGCGACCGACCTGACGCGCATGCAGGTGGACACGAACGTCAGCGAGAGCGACATCGGCGATCTGCATGAAGGCGATGCCGCGACCTTCACCGTAGAAGCGTTTCCGAAGCGGCGGTTCGAAGGGCAGGTTGTGCAGGTGAGGCAGGCGCCGCAGACCGTGCAGAACGTCGTGACGTACGACGTTGTGGTCGGCGTCGCGAACGACGACTTGAACCTGAAGCCGGGGATGACGGCGACGACGCACATCGTCATCGACCGGCATGACCACGCGTTGCGCGTGCCGGATCAGGCGCTGCGCTACACGCCATCCGGCGCGGGCGCGAACCTGGCGGGGCAGCCGTCCGCGGCCCGGGTCTGGGTGATTCGCGACGGCCGCCCCATCGCGGTCGCCGTGGCGACCGGGCTCGACGACGACACGTATTCCGAGGTGACGCGCGGGGTGCTCGCAGAGGGCGATCGAGTGATCGTCGCCGAAACGGCTGCGCACGCCGGCACCGGCCCCGGCACCGTCGCCGCGCCCCAGTTGCGCCGATGACGACGCGAGGCGTGCGATGGGCGAGATCGTAGTCGAGCTGACGGACGTGGCAAAGGTCTATTCGACGGGCGGCGTCGAAGTCCGCGCGCTCGACGGCGTCAGCCTCCGCATCGAACGCGGGGAATTCATCGCGGTCATGGGCTCGTCGGGTTCCGGCAAATCGACGCTGATGAACGTGCTCGGCTGCCTTGATCGCCCGAGCGATGGTCGCTATGTGCTGGAAGCGGTAGACACTGCCGGCCTCACCGAGCCCGAGCTCGCGCGTATCCGCAGCAGCCGGATCGGCTTCGTGTTCCAGAGCTTCAATCTCCTCGCGCGCACGAGCGCGCTCGAAAACGTCGCGCTGCCGCTCTTCTACGCGGCGACGGGGCCCGCGAGCCGCACGGAGCGCGGGGCACGCGCGCGGCAGGCGCTGCGCTTCGTGGGTCTCGCCGATCGTGAGCGCAATACCTGCAGCCAGCTCTCCGGCGGCCAGCAGCAGCGCGTCGCGATTGCGCGGGCACTGATCGGCAACCCAAGCATCTTGCTGGCCGACGAGCCGACCGGTAATCTCGACACGCGCACGTCGCACGACATCATGTCGATGCTGGTCGCGCTCAATCGCGAACATGGGATGACGATCGTGGTCGTCACGCACGAAGCCGACATAGCGGCCTATACGGACCGCGTCGTGACGATGCGCGACGGCAGGATCGTGTCCGACGAGCGCCGCGACACGCGTGCCGGCACCCGCGGGGGCATCTACGCGGATAAGACGGCCGGGGCACCGCCCGGCGGCGAGCCCGCACCCATGCCGCTCGCCCCCCCGGCGATGCCGGGCGGCCAGCCGCTGCCGGGCTTCGCGGCGATGACGCTGTCCGCCGCCGCGCTCGCGCTCTGGCGCAACAAGATGCGCTCGGCGCTCACCGTGCTCGGCGTCTTCATCGGCGTCGCCGCGCTGATCGCGATGGTCGCCGTCGGCAAGGGCGCCAACGAGGCGGTGCGCAAGCAGATCGAAAGCCTCGGCACCAACCTGCTCGTCGTCGTCCCCGGCGCGACGACGGCCACGGGCGTGCGCGCCGGCTCCGGCAGCGCGTCGACGCTGACCGTCGACGACGCGCGCGCGCTGCGGCGCGAGGACACGGCCGTCAGCTCGGTCAGCTACGTGATCCGCCAGATCGGGCAGATCGAGTACAGCGGCCAGAACTGGTCGACAAGCATCCAGGGGATCGCCCCCGGCTATCTCGAGACCACGGGCTGGCACATCGCGGCCGGGCGCACGCTCGACGAAAGCGATGAGGGGGACGTCGCGATGGTCGCGCTGATCGGACAAACCGTGTATCAGCAACTGTTTGTGCAAGGCGAAAACCCCGTCGGCGCGAAGATTCTTGTGAAGGGCGCGCCGCTGCGCATCGTCGGCCTGCTCGCGGCAAAAGGGCAGACGGCGTACGGGCAGGACCAGGACGATGTGCTGATCCTGCCGTTCAGCGCGGCCGAACAGAAGGTGCTCGGCGTAGCAGTGCCGACCCAGGCCCAGACGTCGGCCGATCCGTATTTCCCGCCCGTCGCGAACCCGTACGGCACCGTTCCGCGACTCACCGGCTACGTCAACCAGATCTATGTGCAGGCCACGAGCCCGTCGCTCGTGCAGACCGCGATCGGTCAGGTGACCGACACGCTGCGGCGCCGGCATCACCTGCGAGCGGCCGACAGCAGCGATTTCGCGGTGCGCAACCTGAGCCAGATCGCGGAAACGGCAGAGGGCAGCAGCCGCATCATGGCGCTCCTGCTGGCCACCGTCGCGTCGATTTCGCTGCTCGTCGGCGGAATCGGCATCATGAACATCCTGCTCGTGTCGGTCACCGAGCGTACGCGCGAGATCGGGCTGCGCATGGCGATCGGCGCCCGCCGTCTGCACGTGCTGCTGCAATTCCTCGTCGAGGCCGTCTTCCTCAGCGTCGCGGGAGGCGTGGGCGGGATCGTCTTCGGCATCGCCGCGTCGGAAATGATCACGGCCATTGCGCATTGGCCGATCCTGCTGTCACCGGCGGCCATCGCGGGCGGTTTCGCGTTTTCGGCCGCCGTGGGCATCTTCTTCGGCTACTACCCGGCGAGGAAGGCGTCCCGGCTCAACCCGATCGAGGCGCTGCGCTATGAATGACCGGTCCGACATGGCTCTCCGCCGTCTCCCGACGTGTCGCCGATTGCTCCGGCGCATGCGGGCGGGCGCGCTGCTGGGTGCGGTTCCGCTGCTCGCCGGGTGCGCGGCAGGGCCCGACTACGTGCCGCCCGCGCCGCCGCCCGACACCGGCTTCCTGCCGTCCCCCGCGGCGTTCCCGCCGGCAGGCCGCGGCGACGGCACCCAGCATGCGCAAACGGGCGCGGCCGTGCCCGATCGCTGGTGGAGCGCGTTCGCTTCGTCGCAACTCGACGACACGGTCGCGCAGGCGATCGCCGGCAGCCCGACGCTCGAGACCGCGCGCGCGACGCTCGCTCAGGCGCAGCAGGCGATCCTGGCGGCGCGCGGCGGGATGTTCCCGCAAGCGGATATCGCGGCCAGCGGCGAACGTGCCCGCACGGGCGTCGGCGGGGCCGCCCATGGGGTAGACAATCTGCTCACCGTCGGCCCAACCGTCAGCTACGACCTCGACCTGTTCGGCCGCGTGCGGCGGCAGGTCGAACAGCAGGCGGCGCTGGCCGAGTCCCAGCGCGACGCGCTCGCCGCCGTCTATCTCGCGTTGACCGGCAACACGGTCACGCAGGCGCTGACGGCAGCGAGCGCGCGCGAGCAGATGGCCGCCGTCGACGACATCGTCGCGGTGGACCGGCACAACGTCGAACTCGTCCGCATCGAGCGGGAGGTGGGCAAGGCGTCGGACAGCGATGTCCTCGCGGCTCGCAGTCAGCTGGCATCCGACCTCGCGCTCGCGCCGCCGCTCGCGCAGCAGTTGAGCGCGGCAGAGGACGCGCTCGCGATTCTGGTCGGCAAAACGCCGGCACGCTGGCAGGCGCCGCGTTTCGATTTCGGCACGCTTGCGTTGCCGCTCGACATTCCCGTCAGCCTGCCGTCGGCATGGGTGCAGGCACGGCCCGACATTCGGGCTGCTCAGGCGCAGCTCCATGCCGCAAGCGCCGCGATCGGCATCGCAACGGCACAGCTCTATCCGGACGTGACGTTGCGCGTTTCGTGGACGCAGGCGGCGAGCGCGATGGGGCCGCTGTTCGACTCGGCGAACCGTCTGTGGTCCGTCGCGGCCGCGTTGACCGCGCCGGTGTTTCATGGCGGCACGCTGAAGGCGCAGCAGCGCGAGGCGATCGATGCGTTCGACGCGCAACTCGGCACCTACCGGCAAACGGTGCTGACAGCGTTCGGCCAGGTCGCCGATACGCTGCGTGCGCTCGAGCACGATGCGGACGCGCTCGCTGCGCAACGTGAAGCGCTGGACATGGCGAAAGCGTCGCTCGACCTTGAACAGGAGAGCTATCGTGTCGGAATCGCGAGCCTCGTTGACGTGCTGCAGGCACAGCGCCTGTACGCGCAGGCGCGCGTCGGCTACGCGAGAGCGAAAGGGCAGCGGTATGTCGATACGGCCCAGCTTTACGTCGCGATGGGCGGTGACGCGCACGCGTGGACGCAACGCGATGCCGGGCAGAGTGAACCGGCCGCCGGCGCGGCTCGCGACACTCTCCGTCTCGACGCGGGGCCGGTGACTGCACGTCTATCGGTGAAGCCCACGGTGCATTAACGATTATGGCGACGGTGTGCCACCGGGACCAGATGGTTGTCCCGTGGTCATCCGGTCGGTTGCAGTATTTGTCCACTGTGGGCAGTTGATCGGCATCAATTGCGAGCGCGACGCAGACACGATGATTTAAACAAGAGGCGTCGCCGTCGTGCTCGATCGAGCGCAATGGCATGGCATATGCCGGGGCCTATGTGGTTGGCACCGCGTTGCGCAGCGCGATGATGCGAGGAGAGACGGATGGAGACGCAGGAGGTGGAGATTCCCGTTGATCATGTAACGCTTGGCGGGATTCTGGAGATTCCGGTTGGCGCCCGCGCGGTCGTCGTGTTCGTGCACGGCAGCGGCAGCAGCCGCTTCAGTCCGCGCAACCGGCAAGTGGCGGCAGGTCTGCATCATGCGGGTTTCGCAACGCTGCTGTTTGACCTGCTGACGCGCGAGGAGCAGCGAGAAGACGACGTCGACGCGACGTACCGTTTCAATATTGCGCTGCTGGCTCGCCGGCTGGAGGCGACCCTGGCCTGGCTGGCGCAAAGGACAGATATCGGGTCGCTCAAGGTCGGCCTGTTCGGCGCGAGCACTGGCGCTGCAGCAGCGCTCGTCGCGGCTGCGGCGGCGAGTTCGGTGAGCGCCGTCGTGTCGAGGGGCGGGCGGCCTGACCTCGCGCGGACGGCGCTCCCGTCGGTCTGCGCGCCAACACTGTTGATCGTTGGCGAACTCGACACCGAGGTGATTCGGCTGAATCGTAAGGCCGCCGAGCAACTGACCTGTGAGCACCGCATGGCAATCGTGGCGGGCGCGACGCACCTGTTCGAAGAGCCCGGCGCGCTTGACCAGGTGATGCGCCTTGCCGCTGGCTGGTTTGTACGTTGGCTGGCTGCCCGGTCATTCTGAACGCAGAACCTTGCCGTATCGCACGTGCAAGTATGTACATCGAGCTTCCCCTGCATTACCTGGACGCTCGGCATATCGCCTACTGGATATTGGCCATGAGTACCATTTTTCGGAATCGAACCGATGCGGGCAAGCAGCTCGCCGCAGTGCTGGAGCGTTACGCCGGACGCAGCGATGTCGTGGTGCTGGCATTGCCGCGCGGAGGCGTGCCGGTTGGCTATCAGGTAGCGAGGCAATTGCGCTGCCCCTTCGACGTCCTTGTCGTGCGTAAACTGGGGGCGCCGCAGAATCCGGAGCTTGCGATCGGGGCAATCGCGACGGGCGGCGCACTCTATCTCAATGAGTCGGTGCTGCGTGCCGTCCCTGTCACGGAGCAACAGGTGCTCGATGCCATCGCGCGCGAACGCGTCACGCTTGAACGACGCGAGCTGGCCTACCGGGGACGGCGGCCGCCGGCTGCGGTAGAAGGCAAAACCGTCATTGTCGTGGATGACGGCATGGCGACTGGATCAACGATGCAAGCGGCCCTTGATGCACTACGCACACGGCGCCCCAAGCGAATTGTCGTCGCGGTGCCGGTGTGCCCGGTCGGGGCCGAATCCCGTTTTGCTTCAATTGCCGACGACTTCATCTACGTGATGCAGTCGGACTGGTTCATGGGCATTAGCCAGTTCTATGCCGACTTTGCGCAAACGAGCGACGAAGAGGTGCGAACCTGCATCGTCGCCGCGCAGGATTGGCAACAGGACGCTTCGAGCGATGATGACGGGCACGTGCGTACCTCGGCACCGGAGGGTGGCACGCATTGATCGGCATCTCTACTGGAGAGTTGTGCAAACCGCAGCCCGTGGGGCTGCCGGCCATTCAAGGCATCACATCCGTCTTTCGCATGGAGGGAACTCATCATGCAGCCGCCTAAAACCCCATTCCTTGCCGTTCGCGCACTTGGGCAGCGGATGAACGGCGATAGCACTGACTACGACGCACTTCTGGAAATGGCACGCGGCCGTGACCTGATTCTGCTTGGCGAGGCAACTCACGGCACGGCGGAGTTCTACCGCATGCGCGGGGAAATCACATTGCGGCTTATCGCCGAGTGCGGCTTCGACACCGTTGCCATTGAAGGCGACTGGCCCGACGCATGGCGAATCGACCGCTTCGTGCAGGGCGACGGGACCGACGACGCTTCGTCCGCACTTGACGACTTCGAGCGCTTCCCCGTCTGGATGTGGCGCAATCGAGAGGTGTGTGATTTCATTTCGGCGCTGCGTGGGATCAATGCGACGCGGCCACAGCGAGACCGGGTCGGCGTCTATGGACTCGACCTTTATAGCCTCTATCGTTCTGCCGACGCCGTGATTCGCTACCTTGAGGGCGTGGACCCGGCAGAAGCCGCGCTGGCACGCGAGCGCTACGCGGCGCTCGATCATGTTCGGGAGCCGCAGGCCTATGGTTATGCTGCCGCGTTTGGCACTCGGCCTGCCGCTCAGGCTGGAGCAGTGCAGCAACTTCTCCAATTGCGTGCCGACCAATTCGACTATCTTGCACGCGATGGCACCGATGCACTCGACGCGCAGTTCTTCGCCGAGCAGAATGCGCGGGTCGTGGTCAATGCAGAAGCCTACTACCGTGGAATGTTCGGTAGCCGACTGAACACGTGGAATCTTCGCGACGCCCACATGGCCGGCACGCTGTTCGCGCTGACGCGCTACCGCGTGCGCCGCGGCGGCAGCGGGAAGGTGATCGTCTGGGCGCACAACTCGCATCTTGGCGATGCCCGCGCGACGGAGTCACGGCGGCGCGGGGAATGGAACCTTGGTCAGATCGTGCGCGAGAAGGCTCGACATCGGGCGTTGCTGGTTGGATTCACAACGTACACCGGGCATGTGTCTGCTGCATCCCATTGGGACGGCGAGGTCGAGCAGAAGTGGGTGCGTCCGGCGCAGCTCGATAGTTGGGAGCATCTTTTCCACACCACGGGCTACGACCGATTCTTTTTGCCGATGCAGGGCGACAGTTCACGCACGCTCGACGAACCTTTGCTTGAACGCGCAATTGGCGTGCTGTACATGCCTCGGACGGAGCGGCAGAGTCACTATTTCGAAGCCGCGCTCGCCTCACAATTCGATGCGCTCTTTCACCTCGACGAAACTGCTGCGGTTGAGCCGCTCGAACCGGCAGCAGGCTGGCACAACCGTGAGAGCAGCGCCGAAGCACTTTAGGGTAGAAACGCGCAATGCCCCTTGCGGGCGAGCAAATTTCGAAGGGCGGCGCAGATTGACGGACCTCGGTCTCATCTGATCTTGGTGCGCGTCTCGATGTTAACGCTGCTTGTAGAACTACCGTGGATGTCGAATGGAGCCGGAGCAGCGGCGCTCACGACTGCTCGTTTTGAGTCGACACGGCAATGGGTTCGGCAGCATGTTCCGGCGGACGACTCGCGGGAATCAGGAGCACCGGACACGCGGCGCGCCGCAGGACACGCTCGGCCACGCTACCCAGCGCGAGGCGTCGAAAGCCTCGGCGGCCATGAGTGCCCATCACGATAAGGTCGGCGTCAATCTCCTTCGCGACGATCAGAATCCGCTGCGTGACATCCTCGCCGACCGGCTCGACAGTAACCATCCGAGGTGTACCGGATACGCCGCGCGTTTCCATACGCTTCGCGGCGTCCTGTGTCACACGCTGTCCTTCTTCACGGAAAGCGTCGAGCAGGATTGATGGATCATAGCCGTACATGTCGTAGAAGGGCACGAAACAATCGACGACATAGACGGGCGTAAGCCGGGCAGCCGATTCTGACGCGAGCGTCAGTGCGGCATCGAGCGCGCTGGATGACGTCTCGCTGCCATCGAGCGCGATCAGAATGTTCGTATACACGGTTCTTCCCTTGAGCAGGCGTCGACCGTTTCATCATCACGCGGGTTCTGATCGCGCTGATCTGGATCAAGCGGCACTGTCGGACTACGGGTACGGATCGAGCCACGCGTCGTTCGTGGCCACGCATTTGACGAGCATCAATGGACTGCGTGCGGCGCCGCGTCACTATGTACTTGAGTCTGATCCAGATATGAGCGGTCTGGTCGACTGATCAGCATTTCATAATCGTTCGGGTGCGAGGACAGGAAGATGAGTACGGAGAGCATGGTGAAGCCATCCGCCGGCGACAGTTGGGCGGCCTGTAATGCTTACCTCCGCATGCTGGCGCGCGGACTGGATTTGCGCAACGAATGGCAGGCGCTGCAGCAGCGCAGGATCGATCGCGATAGCGACACGATACGTCGGCTGCAAGCCGGCCTTGAAGGTGCCCATGACTGGCGGGCATTCGGTGACGCCTGGCAGCAATCGTTGAGTACATATGCGCAGGCGAGTTTAGGGATCTGGCTGGACACTGCAGCGTGGTCGACACGCGTGCAGCACGAGGGCATGAATGCGTTAGTCGACTGGCTGCGCGAATGCCAAGCAGCCGGTCTGCAGGGCTGGGGACGGCTGGCTGGGGCGGGTGCGCGGAATATGCCCTGGCAGAACTGGATGACGGAACTCGAGCGGGCGACCTTCGAATCCGTCCGACCGGACGGCGGCATGGGAAAGACCGGAAGCAACCGGTCAGGTGCAGCGGCGAACTGATACCGCCTTTACGCAGCCGGTCGGGCCAGAGGACCGCATTCGATCTTCTGCGCTACTGGCACCTGTCGTTAGCCACGCACAGCGTGGATCCGAAACATGCCGATCCACAACTCCGACTGTGCCGCAGTCTGCTCCGAGATCGCTGACCTGTTCCCCATCCAGGGAGCCAACTCCTTTCGGGGGCGTGCCTATCCGACTATGCGGGTGACCTGGATCAATCTCGCCCCGCTTCGGGCGACATAGCGTGATACCTGTCGACAGCCACAAGTGGCGGACGATCGCCGATGGAATCCGATCATGAAATTCGACAAGCCGTGCGTCCCGATGTCGATGCTGCGCGCCTGCTGACGCTCATCGATGCGCTGTCGACCGAACTGTACGGCACGCGCGATACGCCGCGCCGCGCATCCCTCGACGCGCGCTTCGACAGCGACCTCGGTTTCGACAGCCTGACGCGCGCCGAGTTGTTCGATCGCATCGAGCAAGCGTTCGGCGTGCGCCTGCCGGTCGACGTATTCGCCTCGGCGACAACGCCGAGGGACCTGCTGGATGCGCTGAACAGCAACCGGACGCCCGCAGCCTACAAGACAGACCACCCGAGCGCGGCGCTCGCCGAACCGGAGTGGCCGATCCCGGCCGATTGCCGAACGTTGGTCGATGCGCTGTATTGGCACGTCGAACAGCACCCCGACCGTACGCACATCGTGCTGCTTGCGGACGGCGAGAGGGAGACGACTATCAGCTACGCGCGTCTGTATCGCGACGCGTCGGCGCTTGCCGGCAGGCTGAGTGCGAAAGGAATCGGTCCCTATGACACGGTCGCGCTGATGCTACCTACCGGCCCGGACTATTTCTCGGCATTCATCGCGATCCTGCTGTGTGGAGCGGTGCCGGTTCCGATTTACCCACCGTTGCGGCCGGATCAGCTGGCCGAACACGTTGCCCGCCACACGGCGATTTTCGCGAACGCGCAGGTCAAGGCGCTCGTGTCGTTCAATGAGGCCGCGCCGGCCGCACGGCTCCTGAAGGCGCGTGTCGCGACGCTGCAGCACGTGCTCGTTCCGGGCCAGCTCGCGAGTGCAACGCTGCCGGTGCCGGTGCCGGCAGCGAAGGCTGGTGATCTCGCGCTGCTGCAATATACGTCAGGTAGCACCGGGGAGCCGAAGGGCGTCGAGCTTACGCATGCGAATCTGCTCGCGAATATCCGCGCGATGGGCACACGGATGGATGTGCGGTCGACCGATGTCGTCGTCAGTTGGCTGCCGCTCTATCACGACATGGGGTTGATCGGCGCATGGCTCGCGCCGATGTTCTTCGGCGTGCCGGTCGTCGTGATGCCACCGCTCGTGTTCTTGGCTCGACCGGAATTATGGCTGCGCGCGCTGGCGCGCTATCGCGGCACGATCTCTGCCGCACCGAATTTCGCGTATGAGCGATGTGCTCGCCATCTCG
The DNA here is from genome assembly GCF_024704855.1 of Burkholderia sp. HAN2018. NCBI lineage: Bacteria > Pseudomonadati > Pseudomonadota > Betaproteobacteria > Burkholderiales > Burkholderiaceae > Burkholderia > Burkholderia sp. HAN2018. The sequence continues at coordinate 63,490 of NZ_QOBB01000009.1, forward strand.
CGGTGGATTCGCTCGCGGATCTGGACCTGTCAGCGTGGCGATTGGCCTGTTGCGGCGCGGAGCCGGTCAATCCGTACACGATGCGCGCGTTTGCTGCTCGTTTTGCGCCACTGGGTTTCGACGCGCACGCATTGACGCCCGTCTACGGGCTCGCCGAGAACACGCTCGGCGTGACATTCCCGCCGCCCGGGCGGGGGATGCTGGTCGATCGCGTATCGCGCACGGCACTCGCCGAAACGGGAAGGGCCGACCTCACATCGGACGACGATGATGCGCTCGAGGTGCCGAGTTGCGGGCAACCGCTCGCGGGCACGGCGATGCGCATCGTCGACGAAGGCGGGCGAGCACTGCCCGAGCGCAGCACGGGGCGCATCGAGTTTCGCGGCGATTCGGCCACACGTGGCTACTTCCGCAATCCCGCAAATACGGCCGGCATGTTCGACGGCACGTGGCTCGACAGTGGCGATCTCGGCTACCTGTCGGAGGGTGAGCTGTACGTGACCGGTCGCGTGAAGGATCTGATCATTCGCGGCGGCCGTCACTACTTTCCGTACGAACTCGAAGCTGCGATCGCGCGTCTGCCCGATGTCGTGCCGGCGGGCGTCGCGGTGTGCGGCGCGTCCGACACCACTTCGGGAACCGAGCGGCTCGTGATTCTTGTCGAGTCGTTCGCCACGAATGAAGCTGCGGCAGCGCGCCTGCGCAGCCGTGTCAATGACGCCACGACCGCATTGTGGGGCGCACCTGCAGAGGAGGTCGGCATCCTTGCACCCAATGCGATCCTGAAGACACCGAGCGGCAAGATACGTCATGAGGCAACGCTCAACCAATATCTACAGCGCGGCGGTTGTGCGGCGCGCACGCCGGCGGCGGCGACGCAGTTCGTGGAGCTGGCGATGTGCAGCGTCGTGCCTGTCGCGCGGCGCACGCTGCGGCGAGCGGCCGGGATCGCATGGGGCGTCTATTGCTGGATGCTGGTTGCTCTGTTCGCGCCGGCTGTCTGTGCATCCGTCGCGTGGCGTGGCGATTGGGAGAGCAACTGGCGGCGTGCCGCCCTTGCGTGCCGGTTGTTCCTGCGGCTTGCGGGCATTCACACGACCCTGCGCGGCGTGCCGGACGCACTCGGCGAAGGCGTTGGGATTGTTGTCGCGAATCATGCGAGCTACATCGACGTCGTTGTGCTATTCGCGCAACTGCCGCGCCCGGTCCGGTTCGTCGCGAAACGGGAGCTTGCATCGACACCGTTTATCGGCCGGATGCTGCGGGCACTCGGGACGTGCTTCGTCGAGCGGCGTGACTATCGCCGCAGTCTCGAGGACGAGGCGGTGCTCGTCGCGCATGCCTCGGGCGACACGCTGCTGTTCTTCCCCGAAGGAACATTCACGCGAACAGCGGGGCTGGCACCGTTCCGGCTCGGCGCGTTTCGAGCCGCGTGCGTCAACGGCCGGCCCGTCGTGCCGGTGGCGTTGAAAGGCACGCGCGCCGTGCTTTGCGACGGCGAATGGCTGCCGCATCGACACATGGTTGACGTGACGATCGGCGGTCCGCTTCAGCCCGACGGTGTCGACTTTCGCGCGATGGCCTGCCTGCGCGACCGCGCGCGCGACGTGATTCTCGCGTCCTGCGGCGAGGCCGATCTGGGGAATGCAGGTAGGCGCTGGACAACGTTCGCGTCAAGTGGCTCGGATGGTCGGTGAATGGCTTCGCGCACGCCGGCCCGCGCGTGACTGCGATAGAGGAGGAGGCAATCTCGTGTATCGACTTTTCCATCGTCTGGAACCTGTGTTGTTCGGCCTGGTAACCGCATCGGCCGTCGCTTGCGCGGGTATCCTCATTGCACACCAGTATGGCGGCTTGCCGGCTCTGGATCTCGTACTGCCGCAAGTCGCGGAAGCGGCTGCCGTTTTGATGCCTTACGGCGAAAGGCCCGGCGACGTCGTCACGGTTGGACAGCCACCACCCACCCGGATAGAGACGAAATGAACGCTGTCGTGCGCCCAGCGCACACAGTCGCAATCTGGAACTGGCTCGGAATCATCAGGATGACGGCGGGAGCGATACGTGTCGAGGGCACTCGCAAGCCGCATTGTGGCAGCTTGACTGCCGGCGAAAATCGTTGGGTACATCGAGGCCCAACGTGCTCCCCAGTCTATGGCTGTAGTTGACCCAGGATTGGTCACACGGCACATGAGCGAAACCGGCCGGCTTCCGCGCGGCGAACATCGCCTGCGGGACGGGATGGACGCCTGCGCCCCCGGTAAAGAGTCCGTCGGTGGCATCGGTCTCTGCCAGCCCCTGTTTGTGCATCGCGCGTCGTATCGGGATGCCGCGAGCGACGTCGCGTCTTGCCGCACATGGATCCGCGAGCAGCGAGTAGGCGAATTCTGGCAATTGTTCGGCTACGTGCTTCTGCTGTGGGCGGCGGTCATGGGTCTCGTCGTCGGCCCGCTCCTGCTCATCAGGCATCGGGCCAGGCATCTCCACCGCGGATCGCGCTCCGGGACACACGGGAATCGTCGCCACGGCGGCGAGAAGTGAACATCATCAACGTGTTGTTTGACCGGTTTCGGTCGGATTGCCGACGCGGTAAATCGACGCGCGTCAGGACAGCCCGGACCGCGGCCTGCGCGAAAGCAGAGAGGAAGGGGGAGCGACCATGGCGATTTCAGGGGAACTGCACGAAGCGGACTGGTCCGTGGTGATCGAAACGGTAGCCGTCGATACCGGCGGCTACCGCTGCCGCGTCCACGTGATGATCCGCTCCCCGAACAACAAGTGCGAGCGCGTGTTCCAGCATCATCGGGTCTTCGCGGCCGAGCGCGAGGCGGCGCCGGAAGGTCTGCGCAGCGGCATGACGTGGATCGAAATGAAGATGTCGGAAACGTTCATGTTCTGACGGCCAGTCACGCTCACTGGGCGATATGCGGATAGAGCCGTGCGCTTGTCGTCACCAGCAACACGAGCGAACCGGCGAGCACGAAAAAATCGGTCGCGAGCCCGATGTGCGCGATCGCGCCGTAACCGGGCAACAGCAGCAGGCGAAGCGCGTCGACCTGATAGCTGAGCGGATTCAGGTGCGCGACGATCTGGAGCGCGCGCGGCATCATAGCGGTGGGGTAGATCGCGTTGCTGGCAAAAAAGAGCGGCATGGTCAGCACCTGTCCGACGCCCATGAAGCGCTCCCGCGTCTTCACGAGGCAGGCGATAATCAGCGAGAAGGTCGAGAAGACCGCCGCACCGAGCACGACGAACAGCACCAGCCCGGCGAGCGCGACCGGATCGTAGCGCATGTGCACGCCCAGCATCGCCCCGAGCGCCATCACCACTGCGGCCTGGACCAGCGCGCGGGCACCGCCGCCCAGCGCCTTGCCCATTACCAGTGAGGCGCGCGGCGTCGGCGTGGCCAGAAACTTGTGGACAATGCCCAGATCCCGCTCCCAGATGATCGAGATGCCGTTGAAGATCGCGATGAACAGCACGCTCTGCGCGAGAATCCCGGTGTCAGAAAATCGAGGTAGCGCATGTCGGCCGTTTCAATCGCGCGTGCCCGGCTCATCACCTGCCCGAAGATCAGCAGCCACAGTGCCGGCTGGATCGCGCGCGTCGCAAGTTCGGTCGGGTCGTGCCTGAGCTTGCGGATCTCCATGTCGGCGATCGCCAGCGTTTTCATCACGAATCCGGCCGTGTGCCAAAGCGCACGCGGCATGCGCGCACGCACGGGGGCGGTCGTGCTGGTCTCATCCGAGCCGCTGGGTAGTGCGGCGAGTCTGCGAGGTTTCATCGTAGGATCCTTCCGAACCGGCGTCGTCACGCGTGAAATGCTCGAACGCATCGTCGAAGGTGGCGCCGGGCCGCACGCTCGCGGCAAGTTGGCGCGGGGTTCCGATCGCCGTCACGCGGCCGCGGCTCATGATGGCCACGCGATCGCACATCCGCTCGGCTTCGTCGAGGTAATGGGTCGTCAACAGAACCGCGGCACGATACTCGGCGCGCAGCCGCTCGACCAGCGACCAGACGGTGGCGCGGGCAATCGGATCGAGCCCGACGGTCGGTTCGTCGAGAAAGAGGACCTGCGGGCGATGCAGGGTGGACTGCGCGATCTCGAGGCGCCGGATCATGCCGCCCGAATAGGTTTTCACGAGCTTGTCGCCGAATTCGGAGAGTTCCATGAATGCGAGCGCGTCGCGAATCCGCGCGGCCCGCTCCGCGCGCGGCAGATCGTACAGCTTCGCGAACACGAGCAGGTTTTCGTAGCCGGTCAGGTCACCGTCTGCCGACAACGCCTGCGGAACGTAGCCGATCGTGCGGCGCACCGCACCGGCGGCCCTTACGATGTCGAAGCCGGCGACCGTGGCATGACCCGACGTTGGCGGAAGCAGCGTCGTCAGCATCTTGATTACCGTCGTCTTGCCGGCCCCGTTGCGGCCGAGCAGGCCGAGCGCTTCCCCGGGCTTCACTATCAGCGTCAATGCGTCGACCGCGCACAAATCGCCGAAGCGCCGGGTAAGCCGGTCGGTTTCGACGACGGGCGCGACATGCGATGAGTCGTTCATGAGAAGACCTGCCACGGAGGCCGATTCGTTCGATGTTCGCGATCCATTCTTCCAGCGACCCGGACCGCACGCTTGATGCACGTCAATCGCCCGTGCGACGTGTGGCCATGCAGCGGACGACGAAGAGCCGCCGGATCGCAACCGTTTTCGGCCGGGCCGCGGGCGTGCCGTTGATCGCGATCAACGTCGCGCGGCGCAGCGCCAATACGATGGATTGCATCTCTTTCGAGGGTGATGACCATGAGCAGGATCGGGGCCGTATGCCGCATGCTCGCGCTGTGCACGGCGGCATGCTGTGCGTTGGCGATGCAGCCGGCACGCGCGCAGCATGCGGGCCACGTCCCCCGCCAGGATTTCCACGGCCGGGACTTTCGCCACTTCGCGCCGAGGGAGAGCGCGCGATGGCAGGGTGGTCGCTGGGTCCAGGACTGGCACGACGGGCGTTACGCGTGGTGGTGGATCGTCGACGGCTACTGGTACTTCTATCCGGCACCCATGTATCCGTTTCCGACGTACATCCCGCCGGCGATCGTCATGCAGCGGCCGCCACCCACACCAGAGGGTCTCCCGCCGGCAAGCGCGTGGTACTACTGCAACGATCCGCGCGGATACTATCCGTATGTCGCGTCGTGCAACGGCGTGTGGACCGCGGTTCCCTCGACACCCGGTCCTCAGGTACCCTGATGAATGCGGCGAGCCGCGAATCGTCATGCTGGCATCCCGCCCACCCGCTTCGGCAGCGCGAGCAGGAACATGATTCCACGAACCTGTCCGGTGTTTCTGAACCGGCGCGATGCCGGCCGGCACGTTGCGCTCGCGCTGCACTCGTGCGGGAAGCGTGATGACGTCGTCGTGATCGCACTGGCGCGCGGCGGCATCCAGGTCGGACTCGAGGTTGCATACGTGTTGCGGGCCCGGCTTGATATCGTTGCGGTCGGACGACTATGCCTGTCGCGAGTCGATGCAACGCAGGTTGGTACCATTTCCGGCTCGGGGGCCTGCGTGTTCGATGGTGCAATACTCGGACGCGGCGCCGTAAGCGCCGTGCAACTCGACCGGGCCATTCGCCACGAGCGGGCAGCAATCGCGCGCGTGAACCATCTGGTGCGCGGATTCGTGACACCGGTGCCGTTGCGCAGTCGATCCGTCATCGTCGTCGGCGATGGCCTCGACGACGATGACATACTGCGCGCGGCGCTCCTCGAGGTCCATCTGGCATGCCCCGGTCACGTGACCATTGCTGCGCCCGTCCTGCAGTGCGGTATCCGCGGACAGCTCGGGGATCTGGCCAACGCGTCGGTCGCGGTACGCGAGCCGGCAGCGTTTCGTGGCGGTGGGGCCTACTACCGGGATTGCCGTCCGATCAGCGATGCCGAATTTGTACACGACCTCGAGGCGGCACGTTCCTGGCAATGCGCACTCGCGTCGCATGCGAACCCAGGCGGCGACGTCGTCCATCGCCAGGCGGCATTGCTGTCCGGAGTTGCACGCCGGGTCGCTATCGCGACTTCGCTTGCGGTGGGGCAGCGCATCTCGTCGGTGTTCCGCTGAGGTGCAATATCGTTTCCGTGGCTCCGCTCATGGTCTGGACACGAGACCGGCACTGTGTATCGTGCCAGAGTCCGCTGAGCTCGCGCAAGTCGGGCGCCGAACGCCGACCCGATATCGCGCGCGCGGAGCGGTAGCACGCGAACATCGCTCTGTCGGGGGTAAACATCCCTATCCTCCCCGACACGCGCTGGGCGCGCCGCGGACGAGGCGTGTTCGCCAACTGGCACGCGCTCACTCGGTGCTGACGTTGTCGGCAGCGGGTCGGTACACAATCAGAGTCCGCGCTCTGGTCGCCGCACCGTACGGTGCCGATCCTCTCTGCCGCGCATTTCGGGAGGGTGGCGGCCGGGACGAGGCGAACGGCATCAACCGGCTCGTGCCGAACCGCCTCGACGGATTCGTCGCCGCGCTCGACGCCGCCGGTCGCGTCGCTTGAACACGCGGCAACCTGCGCTTCAGCGCGCCGGCGGCGGGGCGGGGCGGCCACCATCGACGGTCTCCGGCACGGTAGCGAGATCCGCGAGCCACGCTTGCGCGGAGGCATCGCTCGGTGCACGGTAATCGCCGCGCGGCGACAGAGAGCCACCCGAGCCTACCTTCGGCCCATTCGGAAGGCAACTGCGCTTGAACTGCATGCCCTCGAAGAACCGCACGATGAAAATTTCGAGCCAGCGTTTGATTTCGCCGAGCGAATATGCGTGCCGTTTCTCATCCGGCACGTCGGGCCATACGCCGCCTGCGGCGTCGTGCCATGCATGCCAAGCGAGATACGCGACCTTGGACGGCCGGAAGCCGAACCTCAGCAGGTAATAGAGGTTGAAGTCTTGAAGCTCGAACGGGCCGACCACCGCTTCGGACTGCTGCGCCGGTTCGGCGGGCGCGTCGCCCGGTATCAGTTCGGGGCTGATTGCAGTTGCCAGAATGTCGTACAGCACCGGCCCGGCCGGTCCGGCAAAAGGCCCGGTTTCGGCTGCCTGGTGCACGAGATGGTGGACCAGCGTCTTCGGAATGCTCGCGTTAACCGCGTAGTGCGACATCTGGTCCCCGACGCCATATGTGCACCAGCCGAGCGCAAGCTCGCTCAGATCGCCGGTGCCCACTACGAGCGCTGCATGCCGGTTCGCGAGCCGGAACAGGTAGTCAGTGCGCATCCCCGCCTGGACATTTTCGAACGTCACGTCGTAGTGGGCACCGCCGTGTGCGAATGGATGGCCGAGATCGTGAAACATCTGCATGCAGGCGGGACGAATGTCGATTTCGATGTGCCGGCAGCCGAGCACGCGGATCAGCCGCACTGCCTGGTCAGCAGTTCGCCGGCTGGTCGCGAAACCCGGTAGCGTGCACGCGAGCACACGGTCGCGGGGCAGGAGCAGCGCATCGGTCGCGCGCACGCAGGTCAGCAGCGCCAGGGTCGAATCGAGCCCGCCCGATACGCCGACGACCAACCGTTCGACGCCGGCCGCTTTCATCCGCGTGACGAGCCCCTGCACCTGGATCGCGCTGATTTCCTCGCAGCGTTCGTTGCGCATTGCCGGATCTGCCGGCACGTATGGAAACCTCTCGCACGTGCGCGCCAGCGAAAGGGGGCCGCCGTCATCGAGATCAGCGTCGAGCTTGATCGTGCGAAAGGCCGTGCAGGTGTCCCGGTGCCGCATCGCTGCATACTCGAAGCTTGTCTGCCGCATCCGCTCATCGGCGAGACGATCAAGATCGACATCAGCGTACACAAGCTGCGGCGGCGGTGCGAAACGCCGCGCCTCGGCCAGCAATACACCGTTCTCGAAGAGCATGCCGTGGCCGTCCCACGCGAGATCGGTCGTGGATTCGCCGGCTCCCGCGCAACTATATGCGTATGCCGCGAGGCAACGGGCCGATTGGTTGGCGACAAGTGCGCGCCGGTAATCCGCTTTCGCGACACTTGCGTTCGATGCGGACAGGTTGACCAGCACCGTCGCGCCCGCGAGGGCAGCATACGACGACGGCGGAAGCGGCACCCACAGGTCCTCGCAAATCTCGACGTGAAACTTCAGTAGCGGCTGCGCGCGGACCTGAAATAGCAGGTGGCTGCCGAATGGAATCGCGGCCTGCATTGGCAGATCGACGGTCTCCTGGGCGAGCGCATCACCAGGCGCGAACTGTCGGGCCTCGTAGAACTCGCGGTAGTTCGCGAGATAGGTTTTCGGCACGATCCCGCAGATCCGTCCACGATGCACGACTACGGCGCAGTTGTAGAGCGCCGCGCCGAATCGCAGCGGCACGCCGACGAAGGCGATCGGCGCGAGTTCGCGCGACGCGGTGACCACGTCGCCCAGCGCGGCGACGCACGCATCGAGTAACGCCTGCTGCTGGAACAGGTCGTCGCAGGTATAGGCCGACAGCCCGAGTTCCGGGCAGACAACCGCGATGGCGCGCACATGCGCCGCGCAGCGAATCGCGTCGATCGTGCCGGCAGCATTGGCTACGGGGTCGGCTACGCGCACCGGCGGCACCGCGACGGCGATCCGGACGAAGCCGTGCCGGTACGGATTGAAAAAGCATCGCGCGGGCGGGTCGCCAATGGCCTGGCGACGGGGAGAGACAGGTGTCATCATGGCGGTTCCGGATGGTGCACCGTGTACCGAAATGCGTACGCAAGGAGGCGCGTCGGCGATGCACGGCCTTCCGGTCGCACCGCTGTTGCATCATCACTCTCATGGAAAATCTACGAGCGAAGCCGCGACGGCGCGTTGACGGACATCAAATTCGCCCGGAGGAGCCGCGATTGATGCACGTCAAGCGAAACGATCCGGCGCGCCAGACGACTGTCCCGCTGACAATCCCCTATTGTCCGACGATTTTTCTTTCGCAGGCGGCATTGCCTGGCTATCCACTGCGGACCGCGATGCGGATTTCGCCGCGCTCGTCGCATCGATCGTCCTAACTTTCGTACGTGCGACCAATTTCGATGTCCCGCGGATGGTTCGTCGTGATAGGCGTGGCGACGATCCCGAACAACCAGTTGCTGTCTCGGCCGGTAGTCGCGAAGCCGTCGCCAAGAATGGGGGAGGGGCTGCCGAAATGTTCTTGCTCGAACGCCATAAGAGCGACGCTAATCCGACACCACCTGAAGAGGTTGGATGAACCTTGCTGCAATCGAGGATGTGCGCAACGTCTTGCGCACCGCACTGATTCGGGCAACGGAACTGGAGCCGAAGTTGTCATTGGATCAGAAGAATTGGCTTAGAGACGGTTTCATAAAGACTGCTGAGTCCGCTGCAAAGTGTTCCAGCAGATCATGGAGCAACCGAGTTTGAGGAACGCTTCATGAATGTCGGCACGCCGTTCGAATCGGATACGGAGACGTCGAAAGTGGTGCATCCAGGCATGCGTGCGCTCAACGACCCATCGAACCTTCCCAAGCCCGCTGCCGTGTGGTTGTCCGCGTCGGGCAATGCTGGTGGGAATGCCTCGCTCGTGCAGGATGCGCCGGTACTTGTCGTGATCGTAGCCTCGATCCGCATAGACGCGTTTGGGCCGGCTCAGTGGCCGACCGCGAACGCCTTTGATCGGCGCGATCGCCTCGATCAGGGGGATCAGTTGCGTGACGTCATTGCGGTTGGCTCCGGTCAGGATTGCCGCGATCGGCGTGCCGTTGGCGTCGGTGGCGAGGTGGTGTTTGGAACCGGGTCGCGCTCGATCGGTGGGGTTCGGGCCAGTTTTTCGCCCGCCCCAACCGCTCGAATCGACGAGGAGTCGACGACCACACGTGAGAAGTCGATCTGGTTTGCCGCGCGTCGTTTGGTCAGCAGCAACGCGTGCAATGCATCCCACACGCCAGCCTCTTGCCAGTCCCGCAGCCGTCGCCAGCAACTCACGCCCGAGCCACATCCCATTTCCGCAGGAAGATCGCGCCAGCGAATGCCGGTCTTCAGCACGAACAGAATGCCCGTCAGCGCTGCGCGATTCGGCACGGGCTTGCGGCCCGGGTACTTGAACCGACGGGGCTTGGCAGGCGGTAGAAGTGGCTCGATGAGTTTCCACAACTCGTCGTCAATGATCGGTTTGCCCATCTCCCTGATCCGGTTGTCACGACGGCTCAGGTTAACAGGTCGAGAGAAAAGTTAACAGTAGCTACGCGTCTTTTTGAAACCGTCTCTTAGGCGGATCTGAATCGCTTGGGCCGGCACGGCTTGATACAGATTCAATGGGCCTGCAGCATGAAGCTGCAGGCCCAGAGAGTGTCCGTAGGGCGACCGATCGCTACGCTGCGGTGATCATTCGGCGATCAAGAAGCGATCACGTTTCTTACCCTTGATCCATGACGGTTCGCGGCCACGCCCGCTCCACGTCTTGCCCGTTTTCGGATCCTGATACTTCGGCGTCGCGGGTTGGCTGCCATTCGCGCGGCGTACGCGCTTACGGCCGAAGACCTATTCCGGCGTGAGACCATACTCTTGAATACGCGCGCGAACTTCCTTGAGCACGGTCGCTAGTTCGGCCTGCCGAGCTTCTTCCGCTTGCACGAGCAGTGCATCAGCCTTGGCTTTCAACTCTTGATAGGTGGCATTCTTCACTCCACGTGGTTAAAAGAAACAGTATTGAAATGGTCGCTTCGAAGAGTCCAATTCGGGGCGACGCGTCATGTCTGCGACATGCCATTGTCGACAGCGCAATCGGAACGATTGCGCGATTTTCTCATCGTTTGGACCGGGAGTCGATTATTTGTCGCTTCCGAGGCCGCGGACCTGGTGGAACAATCGAAGTCGTCCATTGGGCGATCGAGGTTGGGTACGCAAATTGCTGACGATCATCAGCGGCTTGTTGGACGGTCGCCCGCTGGGCGCCGATGTGCAGTCAACCGCTCTGAGCCGCCAGGGCGGGTTGGGACTGTCTCCATTGGATTGCGTTGAGGACACAATGAGGATACCTATTTTGTATTGGCCAGATCGTGCCAAGCGTAGAACGTCTGACAAGCCGCGTTTTTTTCGTACGTGCGTGATGTCTCGCCATTGACAGACTCACTCTTCCAAAATGTTGTAATTTGATGTTTCGTTTGTCCAGATAGCTCAAATTCGGCGGACGTGCTGATTGCTGGTTGGTGTCCCCCCCAATCTTCACAGTTGACACTGCAGCGTGAAGGAACGAAAAAAGACGCACTCATCTGGGCCGGCGCGATGAGTCCGGTCAGTTCGGTGCATCAGCGATCCGATTTCTCGCGGTGTGTGGAGTACATATCGCCACGTTCGAGGCGAGGCCTGCTATGGAGCAACGCGATAATGTTTGGCAATCGAGTGATACAAACGCATGCTCGGCACCGGCCTGCGAATGCGCGACCTTACAGTTCCGTTTGCGAAGGGCCGAAACGCAGATTCGTCGTCTCACAAGATGCGTTCAACTGAAAGACGAGAAGCTGTGCGAGCTTGGCAAGGTCCTGGCGAACTCGGCGACCGCGCACTATTGCGTTGAAGAGCGATTGCAGCGTGAACTCGATGCGCTACGGATTGATATGCCGGCCGACGTGCCGAGCGAGCACAACGGTCCTGTTGATGGCGATTCAATGGGCGGCGGTGTAATCGTCCGGCTGCCTTACCTGACCGCGATCCTCGCAGTATTGTTCGACGCGATGCACATGTTCTGGGCCGACTGCGATGACGGCCGTCTGCCAAAATCTTCGACTGTCGCTCATGCAATTGACGAACGTCTCGGACTGCGCGCACAGGCAAGCGGCGAAGGTTCACGCACCGGTCAGGCCTACGCGTCCGCCATTCGGCCGGATTGGGTAAAGGATGCGGATAACCGGCATCATCGGCGGCGATCCACATCCTAGCTGTGGTCTTGGAAGTCGAGCGCATCAATTCCGGCGGAGCGCGACGGTTCTCGCCGGGACGGGATCTATTACACGTCTGCCGCGCAACGCGCAATGAGCAACTCGTGGCGCGGTCCCCAGCGAGCCAGGAACATTCGGCGTGAGTGGCTGATACCACGTGTGGACCGGCCAGAGTTTCATAGACACTCACGAGCCGTTTAACGCGTAGCGCCGCTCGAACTCAATCGGTGAAAGATCGCCGGCGGAACCATGCCGACGAACCGGGTTATAAAACATTTCGATGTAATCGAACAAGTCCGAGGTCGCG
>NZ_QOBB01000010.1:0-70529 GCF_024704855.1 Burkholderia sp. HAN2018
GGCGCGACGGCGCCGGCAGGCGCATCGGGCGCGGCGGTGGCCGCACCGGCCTCGGGCACGGCCGAATCGCCGAACCCGGCCAGCGAAACGAACGTGCCGCCGATGCAGGTGGCGCCGCCGTCGCCGGGCGGGTTCCGCTTCCCGAGCATTCGTCTGCACTGACGGATTTACATTCGTTACAGCCAGAAACGATTCAGTCGGTAGCGTGCGCGAACTTGCGCGTAAGCTACCTGCTCCAACCTTCGCATCGACATATTCATGCAGGTCACTATGATGAAAAAACTGTTCCTGATCCCCGTTTTCGCGGCGCTGTTCTCGTTCGGCAGCGCAGCCCACGCGCAAGTCGACCAGTCGAACCCGCAGGCGCTGATCAAGACGGCGACGCAGCAGGTGCTCGACGAAGTCAAGCAGCAGACGATCAAGCAGGGCGACACCAACCGCATCATCACGATCGTCAACAAGGACATCCTGCCGTACACCGATTTCCGCCGCACCACGCAGCTCGCGATGGGCCGCAACTGGCGCGCGGCGACGGCCGAACAGCAGCAGCAGGTTCAGGAGCAGTTCAAGCTGCTGCTGATCCGCACGTATTCGGGCGCGCTGGCGCAACTGAAGCCGGACCAGCAGATCCAGTACCCGCCGTTCCGCGCCGATCCGGCCGATACCGACGTCGTGGTCAAGACGGTCGCGATGAACAACGGCCAGCCGGTCCAGATCGACTACCGCCTGTACAAGACGTCGAACGGCTGGAAGGTGTATGACCTGAACGTGCTCGGCGCATGGCTGATCCAGACGTACCAGCAGCAGTTCAACGAGAAGATCCAGCAAAGCGGCGTGGAAGGGCTGATCCAGTTCCTCACGCAGCGCAACCAGCAACTTGCCGCCGGCAAGCAAGCGTCGTGAGCGGCTTCGAAGCCGGCTCCTCGCTGACCGTCGCGAGCGCGAAGTCCGCGCTCGCGGACGGTCTTGCGCGCATCGGCGCGGGCGCGACCGCCGTCGATTGCGCGGCGCTGACGCAGTTCGACTCGTCCGCGCTCGCCGTGCTGCTCGCATGGCAACGTGCCGCCAAGGCGCGCGGCGCGACCCTCGACATCCTCAATCTCCCCCCGAAGCTCGCCAGCCTCGCGCGCGCCTACGGCGTCGACGCGCTCATCGAAGGCACCGGGCGACATTGACCCTGTCCGACCGGAGCCTGCCGCGCCAGCCGGCGCGCGCACGCTTCAGGCCGCGTGCCTCCGGCACCGGCTCCACCAGCCGGTTTGCCCTATAATCAAGCGTTTTGCGGGGCAGCCAATCGGCGTCCGGCCCCCATTTTCATTCGCAGCAAGCACAGAATAGGCGTCGCGGCCCTTGCGCCGCGCACAGTCATGTCAGCCATAGAAATCCGTCACGTCAAGAAGCGCTACAAATCGCTTCAGGCGCTCAAGGGCGTCAGCCTGTCGGTCGAGGAAGGCGAGTTTTTCGGTCTGCTCGGCCCCAACGGCGCAGGCAAGACCACGCTCATCAGTATCCTCGCCGGGCTCGCCCGGGCCGACGAAGGCAGTATCTCGGTGCGCGGTCACGACGTCGTCAAGGACTTCCGTGGCGCGCGCCGCGCGCTCGGTGTCGTGCCGCAGGAACTCGTGTTCGACCCGTTCTTCACCGTCCGCGAGACGCTGCGGATCCAGTCCGGCTATTTCGGGCTGCGCCGCAACGACGACTGGATCGACGAAGTGATGGCCAATCTCGACCTCACCGAGAAAGCCGATGCGAACATGCGCGCGCTGTCCGGCGGGATGAAGCGCCGCGTGCTGGTCGCGCAGGCGCTCGTGCACCGGCCGCCCGTGATCGTGCTCGACGAGCCGACCGCCGGCGTCGACGTCGAATTGCGCCAGACGCTGTGGAAATTCATCTCGCGCCTGAACCGCGAAGGTCACACGATCGTGCTGACCACCCACTACCTCGAGGAAGCCGAGTCGCTGTGCGACCGCATCGCGATGCTGCGCCGTGGCGAAGTCGTCGCGCTCGACCGCACCGACGCGCTGCTGCGCCGCTTCGCGGGGCTGCAGCTGTACCTGCGGCTGGCAACGGGCGCGCTGCCCGCCGAGCTGCGCGGGCTGGAGACCGATCCGGCCGCGCGCGCGCCGGGCGAGCACCTGCTGCGCCTGACGAGCTACGACGATGTCGAGCGGATCCTTGCGCAATGCCGCGCGGCGGGCTGCACATTCGACGAGATCGAGGTCCGCAAGGCCGACCTCGAGGACGTGTTCGTCCAGGTGATGAACGGGGCCGAGGTGATCGAGGGACTGGCATGAATCAACAACCCCCACGCGAACTGCGTTCGCTCGGGGGGGCGAAGCCCCCCCGTTCCCTCCAAACTCCTGAGCCGGGCGCTATCGGGCGAGTGTCGGGTAGCGGTTTTCAAACGCTGTTCTACAAGGAACTGCTGCGTTTCTGGAAGGTGTCGTTCCAGACGGTGCTCGCGCCGATCGTGACGGCGCTGCTGTACCTGACGATCTTCGGCCACGCGCTGTCGGGCCGCGTCGAGGTCTATCCGGGCGTCGAGTACGTGAGTTTTCTCGTACCGGGCCTCGTGATGATGAGCGTGTTGCAGAACGCGTTCGCGAACAGCTCGTCGTCGCTGATCCAGTCGAAGATCACCGGCAATCTCGTGTTCGTGCTGCTGCCGCCGCTGTCGTACCGCGACATCTTCGGCGCGTACGTGCTCGCGTCCGTGGTGCGCGGCCTCGCGGTCGGCACGGGCGTGTTCGTCGTGACGATCTGGTTTATCCCGATGCATTTCGCGGCGCCGCTGTTCATCATTGCGTTCGCGCTGCTCGGCTCGGCGATCCTCGGCACGCTCGGCCTGATCGCCGGGATCTGGGCCGAGAAGTTCGACCAGCTCGCCGCGTTCCAGAACTTCCTGATCATGCCGCTGACGTTCCTGTCCGGCGTGTTCTATTCGACGCACTCGCTGCCGCCCGTGTGGCGCGAGATCTCGCGTCTCAATCCGTTTTTCTACATGATCGACGGCTTCCGTTTCGGGTTCTTCGGCGCGTCCGACATCAACCCGTTCGCGAGCCTCGCGATCGTCACCGGTTTCTTCGTGCTGCTCGCGCTGATCGCGATGCGGCTGCTCGCGACCGGCTACAAACTGCGTCATTGATATCGACAGGCAGCGGCCGCCCTCCGGGCGGCGCGCGCCGACAGGAGCCTTACACCATGTTGCCGACTCCCGAACAGGTCAAGCAATACATCGCCGGCGGTCTCGCCTGCACGCATCTGGAAGTCGAAGGCGACGGCCAGCATTTCTTCGCGACGATCGTGTCGGCGGCCTTCGAAGGCAAGCGGCCGATCCAGCGGCACCAGCTCGTCTATGCGGCGCTCGGCGATCGCATGAAGCAGGAAATTCACGCGCTCAGCATGAAGACGCTGACGCCCGCCGAATGGCAGAACGCATAACCGGAACTCACTGAGTGCAAGTCACCGTCAACGAGCGCGACGCCGTCCAGAGCGTCGCCACGGCACACCCGGCCGCCAACGGGGAATCGCATGGCCATGGGATGGACAAGCTCGTGATCGAAGGCGGCCACCGCCTGTCGGGCGAGATCGTCGTGTCGGGCGCGAAGAATGCCGCGCTGCCGATCCTGTGCGCGGGGCTGCTCACCGCCGATCCGGTCGACCTCGACAACGTGCCGAACCTGAAAGACGTGCGCACCACGCTGAAGGTGCTGAACCAGATGGGCGTGAAGAGCGAGACCGACGGCTGCCGCGTGCAGCTCGACGCGTCGCGTGTCGACAACCTCGTGGCGCCGTACGAGCTCGTCAAGACGATGCGCGCGTCGATCCTCGTGCTCGGGCCGCTGCTCGCGCGTTTCGGCGAGGCGAAGGTGTCGCTGCCGGGCGGCTGCGCGATCGGCGCGCGGCCGGTCGACCAGCACATCAAGGGCCTGCAGGCGATGGGCGCCGAGATCAGCATCGAGCACGGTTTCATCGAAGCCCGCGCGAAGCGCCTGAAGGGCGCGCGCATCGTGACCGACATGATCACGGTGACGGGCACCGAGAACCTGCTGATGGCCGCGACGCTGGCAGACGGCGAGACGGTGATCGAAAACGCGGCGCGCGAGCCGGAAGTGAGCGATCTCGCACACTTGCTGGTCGCGATGGGCGCGAAAATCGACGGCATCGGCACCGATCGCCTCGTGATCCAGGGCGTCGAGCGGCTGCACGGCGCGCGCCATTCGGTGATCCCCGATCGCATCGAGGCCGGCACGTTCCTGTGCGCGGTCGCGGCGGCGGGCGGCGACGTGATGCTGACGGGCGTGCGCCCGCACATCCTCGACGCGGTGATCGACAAGCTGCGCGAAGCCGGCGTGTCGATCGAGGAAGGCGACAGCTGGCTGCGCGTGAAGATGGACCGCCGGCCGTCGGCGGTCACGATCCGCACGTCGGAATACCCGGCGTTCCCGACCGACATGCAGGCGCAGTTCATGGCCCTCAATACGGTCGCGACGGGCACCGCGCAGGTCGTCGAAACCATTTTCGAGAACCGTTTCATGCACGTGCAGGAGCTGAACCGGCTCGGCGCGAACATCACGATCGACGGCAACACCGCGCTCGTGACGGGCGTCGAGAAGCTGTCGGGCGCGAACGTGATGGCGACCGACCTGCGTGCGTCGGCGAGCCTCGTGATCGCCGGGCTGCGTGCCGACGGCGAAACGCTCGTCGACCGCATCTATCACCTGGACCGCGGCTACGACCGCATGGAAGCCAAACTGACCGCCGTCGGCGCGAACGTGCGCCGCCTTTCCGGGAGCCAAGCATGACCGCGCCGCTGACCCCGCCGTTGACCCTTGCGTTGTCGAAGGGCCGGATTTTCGAGGAAACCCTGCCGCTGCTCGCCGCCGCCGGCGTGCAGGTGACGGAGGATCCGGAAACGTCGCGCAAGCTGATCCTGCCGACGACGAACCCGGACCTGCGCGTGATCATCGTGCGCGCGAGCGACGTGCCGACCTATGTCGAATACGGCGCGGCCGATTTCGGCGTGGCCGGCAAGGATGTGCTGGTCGAGCACGGCGGCTCGGGCCTGTACCAGCCGATCGACCTGAACATCGCGCGCTGCCGGATGTCGGTGGCCGTATCGGCCGGCTTCGATTACGCGAGCGCCGTGCGCCAGGGCGCGCGGCTGCGCGTCGCGACGAAGTACGTCGAAACGGCGCGCGAACACTTTGCCGCGAAGGGCGTGCACGTCGACCTGATCAAGCTGTACGGCTCGATGGAGCTCGCGCCGCTGGTGGGGCTGGCCGACGCGATCGTCGACCTCGTCAGCTCGGGCGGCACGCTGAAGGCGAACAATCTGGTCGAGGTCGAGGAGATCATGGCGATCTCGTCGCGCCTCGTCGTGAACCAGGCTGCGCTGAAGTTGAAGCGCACGGCACTCAAGCCGATCCTCGACGCGTTCGAACGCGCGTCGCAGAATGGCGGTTGAGCGCATCACCGTAACGGAACTCCCATGTCCATCACCATCCGCAAGCTCGATTCGACGAGCGAAGGCTTCGGCGCCGAGCTGCGCGCGCTGCTCGCATTCGAGGCAAGCGAAGACGCGGCGATCGAGCAATCGGTCGCGCAGATCCTCGCCGACGTGAAGTCGCGCGGCGACGCCGCGGTGCTCGAGTACACGAACCGCTTCGACCGGCTGAGCGCGAACAGCGTCGCCGCGCTGGAGCTGCCGCAGGACGCGCTGCAGACGGCGCTCGACGGCCTCGCGCCGAAGGCGCGCGCGGCGCTGGAAGCGGCGGCTGCGCGGGTGCGCGCGTACCACGAGAAGCAGAAGATCGAGTGCGGCACGCATAGCTGGCAGTACACGGAAAGCGACGGTACGGTGCTCGGCCAGAAGGTCACGCCGCTCGACCGCGTCGGCCTGTACGTGCCGGGCGGCAAGGCCGCGTATCCGTCGTCGGTGCTGATGAACGCGATTCCCGCGCGCGTCGCGGGCGTCGGCGAGATCGTGATGGTCGTGCCGACGCCGGACGGCGTGAAGAACGACCTCGTGCTCGCCGCGGCGCTGCTCGGCGGCGTCGATCGCGTGTTCACGATCGGCGGCGCGCAGGCGGTCGGCGCGCTCGCGTACGGCACGGCGACGGTGCCGGCCGTCGATAAGATCTGCGGTCCCGGCAATGCGTACGTCGCGTCGGCGAAGCGCCGCGTGTTCGGCACGGTCGGCATCGACATGATCGCCGGGCCGTCGGAAATCCTCGTGCTGTGCGACGGCACGACCGACCCGAACTGGGTCGCGATGGATCTCTTCTCGCAGGCCGAACACGACGAGCTCGCGCAGTCGATCCTGCTGTGTCCGGACGGTGCGTTCCTCGAGCGCGTCGAGAAGGCGATCAACGAGCTGCTGCCGTCGATGCCGCGCCAGGACGTGATCCGCGCGTCGCTCGAAGGCCGCGGCGCGCTGATCAAGGTGCGCGACATGGCCGAAGCATGCCGGATCGCGAACGACATCGCGCCCGAGCACCTGGAAATTTCCGCGCTGGAGCCGCAGCAATGGGGCCAGCAGATCCGCCATGCGGGCGCGATCTTCCTCGGCCGCTACACGAGCGAGAGCCTCGGCGACTACTGCGCGGGCCCGAACCACGTGCTGCCGACGTCGCGCACCGCGCGTTTCTCGTCGCCGCTCGGCGTGTACGACTTCATCAAGCGCTCGAGCCTGATCGAGGTCAGCGCCGAAGGCGCGCAGACGCTCGGCGAGATCGCATCCGAACTCGCGTACGGCGAGGGGCTGCAGGCGCACGCGAAGAGCGCCGAATTCCGGATGAAGAACTGAGCGCACGCAGCGCGGGGCCGGGGCAGGCGCGAATGTGCCGCCCGGCCCGCACCCCGAAGGCCGGGGCTGGAGACACCTGTGCAGGGCGGCGGCCGCCGCCCTGCCGATCATTTGACGCCGGCGCGACGCACGCCGGCTTGAGATCATGACGACGCCACAAGACATCATTCGCCGCGACGTGCTCGCGATGACGAGCTATCCGGTGCCGGACGCGAGCGGATTCGTGAAGCTCGACGCGATGGAGAACCCGTACCCGCTGCCCGAACCGCTTGCCGCGGCGCTCGGCGAGCGTCTCGCGCAGGTCGCGCTGAATCGCTACCCGGCGCCGCGCCCGGCCGCGCTGATCGACAAGCTGCGCCACGCGATGGGCGTGCCGGCCGCCTGCGACGTGCTGCTCGGCAACGGCTCGGACGAAATCATCAGCATGATGTCGGTGGCCTGCGCGAAGCCGGGCGCGAAGGTGCTCGCGCCGGTGCCGGGCTTCGTGATGTACGAACTGTCCGCCAAGCTCGCCCAGCTCGAATTCGTCGGCGTGCCGCTGAAGGCCGACCTGACGCTCGACGTCGACGCGATGCTCGCGGCGATCGCCGAGCATCGTCCGGCGCTCGTCTATCTCGCCTATCCGAACAACCCGACCGGCACGCTGTACGACGATGCCGACATCGAACGGATCGTCGCCGCCGCGCGGCACAGCCTGATCGTGATCGACGAGGCGTACCAGCCGTTCGCCGGGCGCTCGTGGCTGCCGCGCGCCGCCGAATTCGACAACGTCGTCGTGATGCGCACGGTGTCGAAGCTCGGCCTCGCGGGCATCCGCCTCGGTTATCTGGTCGGTTCGCCCGCATGGCTGACCGAATTCGACAAGGTGCGCCCGCCGTACAACATCAACGTGCTGACCCAGGCGACCGCCGATTTCCTGCTCGACCACCTCGGCGTGCTCGACGCGCAGGCGGCCGATCTGCGGGCGGAACGCGCGCGTCTCGCGCAGGCCGTGGCCGCGCTGCCGGGCGCGACGGTGTTCCCGAGCGCCGGCAATTTCCTGCTGGTGCGGGTGCCGGACGCGGCCGCCGTGTTCGACGCGCTGCTCACCGAGCGGGTTTTGGTCAAAAACGTGAGTAAAATGCATCCGTTGCTGGCTGAATGCGTGCGGCTCACCGTCGGTTCTCCCGACGAAAACGCGCGCCTGCTGGCCGCTTTGAAACTCGCGCTGCCCGGTTGAGCCTGCGGGCGCCGCAGCGCGAAACGATCAATCCCCATTTACATCGACTCAGTCAAGGAATTGCCATGCGTGTGGCGGAAGTCGTTCGCAATACCAGCGAAACGCAGATCCGTGTGAAGCTCAATCTCGACGGCACGGGCCAGCAGAAGCTGGCTACCGGCGTGCCGTTCCTCGACCATATGCTCGACCAGATCGCTCGACACGGTCTGGTCGATCTCGAGGTTGAAGCGCATGGCGATACGCATATCGACGACCACCACACGGTCGAGGATGTCGGCATCACGCTCGGGCAAGCCGTCGCGAAGGCGATCGGCGACCGCAAGGGCATCCGTCGCTACGGCCATTCGTACGTGCCGCTCGACGAGGCGCTGTCGCGCGTCGTGATCGACTTCTCCGGCCGGCCGGGCCTCGAATTCCACGTGCCGTTCACGCGTGCGCGGATCGGCACGTTCGACGTCGACCTGTCGATCGAGTTCTTCCGCGGTTTCGTGAACCACGCGGGCGTCACGTTGCACATCGACAACCTGCGCGGGATCAACGCGCACCATCAGCTCGAGACCGTGTTCAAGGCCTTCGGCCGTGCGCTGCGCGCGGCGGTGGAGCTGGACGAGCGTGCGGCGGGGCAGATCCCGTCGACGAAGGGCAGCCTCTGAACCTGAACTGACCGGACGGAGCGTCAAGGACAACCTCACGGCTTCGGCGCGCGGCGTCGGCTTGCGATGGATCTGCTCAAATCGTTCATTTCGCTGCTGGCGCTGATCAACCCGATCGGTGCGGTGCCGTTCTTCCTGAGCCTGACGGCGCAGCAGACGGACATCGAGCGGCGGCGTACGATCCGGATCGCGTCGGTGTCGGTGTTCTGCGTGATGACGGTGACGGCGCTGCTCGGGCAGCAGATCATCGACTTCTTCGGCATTTCGGTCGGGTCGCTCGAGGTGGGCGGCGGGATCATCATGCTGCTGATGGCGATCAACATGCTGAACGCGCAGATCGGCAACACGCGATCGACGCCGGAGGAGCGCCACGAGGCCGAGCTGAAGGACAACATCGCGGTCGTGCCGCTGGCGATTCCGCTGCTCACGGGCCCCGGCTCGATCAGCACGGTGATCATCTACGCGGCGAACTCGCGTCACTGGTATGAGCGGGCCGGACTGGTCGCGATCGGCGCGGCCCTGGCTTTTCTGTGTTTCGTCGCGATGCGGCTCGCCGAGCCGATCGCGAACTGGATCGGCCGCACGGGCATCAACATCGCCACGCGGCTGATGGGTCTGATGCTGTCGGCGCTGGCGGTGGAATTCATCGTCAATGGACTGAGGGCGCTACTGCCTGCACTGAGATGAAAACTTCGATTGCGATTGTGGATTATGGGATGGGCAACCTGCGCTCGGTCGCGCAGGCGCTCAAGAAGGCCGAACCGGCCGCCGACGTGGCGATCGTCGACACGCCGGCCGCGATCCGCGCGGCCGACCGTGTCGTGCTGCCCGGCCAGGGCGCGATGCCCGACTGCATGCGCTGCCTCGGCGAGTCGGGCTTGCAGGAGGCCGTGATCGAGGCCTCGCGCACGAAGCCGCTGCTCGGCGTGTGCGTCGGCGAGCAGATGCTGTTCGACTGGAGCGCGGAGGGCGACACGAAGGGCCTCGGCCTGTTGCCCGGCAAGGTCGTGCGTTTCGAACTCGACGGCCGCGTGCAGGACGACGGCTCGCGCTTCAAGGTGCCGCAGATGGGCTGGAACCGCGTGCACCAGTCGCAGCCGCATCCGCTGTGGGACGGCGTGCCCGACGACGCGTATTTCTACTTCGTGCACAGCTACTACGTGACGCCGGACAACCCGGCGCATACGGTCGGCGAAACGGCCTACGGCGCGCCGTTTACGTCCGCGGTCGCGCGGGACAACCTCTTCGCGACCCAATTCCACCCCGAGAAAAGCGCGGAGGTCGGGTTGCGTCTGTATCGCAACTTCGTACACTGGAAACCGTGAACGTCGCGTGCGTGCCACAGTCGGCGGGCCGCAGAGGCCCGTCTTACGGGGCTCGCGCGCCTAAGCGCCGAAAGAGTTGTACTAAACTAGCGAGACGGCGCGGTACCGGATTGGCCGGTACGCGCCGGATTCTTTTCTTTTTCCACGACGACACCCGATTGCTATGTTGCTGATTCCGGCCATCGATCTCAAAGACGGTCAGTGTGTGCGCCTCAAACAGGGCGATATGGACCAGGCCACGATTTTCTCCGAGGACCCGGCGGCGATGGCCCGCAAGTGGGTTGATCTCGGCGCCCGGCGGCTCCATCTGGTCGACCTGAACGGCGCGTTCGCCGGCAAGCCGAAGAATCTCGAGGCGATCGAAGCGATCCTCGACGAAGTCGGCGATGAAATCCCCGTACAGCTCGGCGGCGGCATCCGCAGCCTCGAGACGATCGAGAAGTATCTCGACGCGGGCCTGTCCTACGTGATCATCGGCACCGCGGCCGTGAAGGATCCGGGCTTTCTGCAGGACGCGTGCACCGCGTTCGCGGGCAACATCATCGTCGGGCTGGACGCGAAGGACGGCAAGGTCGCGACCGACGGCTGGAGCAAGCTCACGGGCCACGAAGTGGTCGATCTCGCGAAGAAGTTCGAGGACTACGGCGTCGAATCGATCGTCTACACGGACATCGGCCGCGACGGGATGCTGCAGGGCATCAACATCGAGGCGACCGTGAAGCTCGCGCAGGCGGTCGGCATCCCGGTGATTGCCAGCGGCGGCCTGTCGAACCTCACGGACATCGAGAACCTGTGCGAAGTGGAAGAGCACGGCGTCGAAGGCGTGATCTGCGGCCGTGCGATCTACTCCGGCGATCTCGATTTCGCGGCCGCGCAAAAGCGCGCGGACGAACTGAACGGCGAACTCGACAACGCATAAGCGCGCGGTTGTCCCGCTCGCCGGGGCTGCCAGCAGGCGGCCCCAACGGAAGCCTCGCGCGAGGCTTTCCGCAACCGGCCGTCCCATCGCGGCATTTGGCGCAACATCATGGCTCTAGCTAAACGCATCATCCCCTGCCTGGACGTGACTGCCGGGCGTGTCGTCAAGGGCGTCAACTTCGTCGAACTGCGCGATGCCGGCGACCCCGTCGAGATCGCCCGCCGCTACGACGACCAGGGCGCCGACGAACTGACGTTCCTCGACATCACCGCGACGTCCGACCAGCGCGACCTGATCCTGCCGATCATCGAAGCCGTCGCGTCGCAGGTCTTCATTCCGCTGACCGTCGGCGGCGGCGTGCGCGCCGTCGAGGACGTGCGGCGCCTGCTGAACGCGGGCGCGGACAAGGTCAGCATGAATTCGTCGGCCGTCGCGAACCCGCAGCTCGTGCGCGACGCGGCCGACAAGTACGGCTCGCAGTGCATCGTCGTCGCGATCGACGCGAAGCGCGTGTCGGCCGACGGCGAGACGCCGCGCTGGGAAGTCTTCACGCACGGCGGCCGCAAGAACACGGGCCTCGACGCGATCGAATGGGCGCGCAAGATGGCCGAGCTCGGCGCGGGCGAGATCCTGCTCACGAGCATGGATCGCGACGGCACCAAGTCGGGCTTCGACCTCGCGCTCACGCGCGGCGTGTCGGACGCGGTGCCGGTGCCGGTGATCGCGTCGGGCGGTGTCGGCTCGCTGCAGCACCTGGCCGACGGCATCAAGGACGGCCGCGCCGATGCGGTGCTGGCCGCGAGCATCTTCCACTACGGCGAGCACACGGTCGGCGAGGCGAAGCGCTTCATGGCCGACCAGGGCATCCCGGTGAGGCTGTGATGAATACGGAAACGAATGCATTGCCCGCGTGGCTCGACAAGGTCCGCTGGGACGACAACGGCCTCGTGCCGGTGATCGCGCAGGAGGCGTCGACGAACGACGTGCTGATGTTCGCGTGGATGAACCGCGAGGCGCTGGCGAAGACGATCGAGACGCAGCGCGCGGTCTATTATTCGCGTTCGCGCAAGCGCCTGTGGTTCAAGGGCGAGGAGTCGGGCCACGTGCAGCACGTGCACGAAGTGCGGCTCGACTGCGACGAGGACGTCGTGCTGCTGAAGGTCGAGCAAGTGTCGGGCATCGCATGCCACACCGGCCGGCATTCGTGCTTCTTCCAGAAATTCGAAGGCACCGTCGACAGCGGCGACTGGGTCGCGGTCGAACCGGTGCTGAAAGATCCCGAACACATCTACAAATGACGCAATCGACCGAAGACACGCTGCTGCGCCTCGCGGCCGTGATCGATAGCCGCAAGGGCGGCGACCCCGATCAATCGTACGTATCCCGCCTGTTCCACAAGGGCGACGACGCGGTGCTGAAGAAGATCGGCGAAGAGGCGACGGAAGTCGTGCTGGCCGCGAAGGACGTGCGCCAGGGCGGCGCGCCGACCGCGCTCGTCGGCGAGGTGGCCGACCTGTGGTTCCACTGCCTCGTGATGCTGTCGCATTTCGACCTGAGCCCGGCCGACGTGATCGCCGAGCTCGAGCGCCGCGAAGGGCTGTCGGGGATCGAGGAGAAGGCCCTGCGCAAGCGTCGCGAGCGTGAGGAAAACGGCGGGTGACAGACCCTTGTCGCGGGATGGCCACAGTGCGGTAAGCTGTAAGAATTGTCATCTAACGGGGGTAGCATCATGACCGATACGCCAAGTCAGTTTCCGCCGCCGTCGGTGCCGGGGGCCGCGGACGCCGAACGCCTGAACGGGCTGCGCACGTTGACTCACGTGCTCTACGGCCTCTACGCGTTTCATTGGCTCACGGGCGGCGTCACGGGCATCATCGCGATCATCATCAATTACGTGAAGCGCGACGATGTGGCCGGTACGCCGTATGCCGCCCACTTCGAGTGGCAGATTCGCACGTTCTGGCGCGCGCTGATCGCGTACGTGATCGGGTTCGCGCTGATGTTCGTGGTGATCGGATTCGCAGTGATGTTTGTCACGTGGATTTGGACGCTGTACCGTATCATCAAGGGTTGGCTGTACCTGAACGACAACAAGCCGCTCGATCCGCAGGCCTGGTTCTGACCGGCCGCGTTCGGGCGTCTGCAGGAGCAACATGAGTCACGATCCGAATTGCCTGTTCTGCAAGATCGCGGCAGGCGAGATCCCGAGCACGAAGGTGCACGAGGATGACGAATTCGTCGCGTTCCGCGACATCCGCCCGGCGGCCGAGACGCACGTGCTCGTGATTCCGCGCCAGCACCTGCCGACGCTGTCGGCGGCGAGCGAGGCCGATGCGCCGATGCTCGGCCGGCTGATGCTGCTCGTCTCGCGTCTCGCTGGCCAGCTCGGCGTCGCCTATACGGGCGGCGAAACGGGTTTCCGTACGGTGATCAATACAGGCCCGGGCGGCGGGCAGGAGGTCTACCACCTGCACGCGCATATCCTGGCCGGCCCGCGCCCCTGGCAGCGGATGGGTTGACGGCGCGGGGCGTTTCCCCGCATCGATAGTCGAAGCCGGCACGTTGCCGGCGATTTGCGCCGCGTAGCGGCGTGGTTGAGGAGAGGTTTCATCATGGGTGGATTGAGCATTTGGCACTGGCTGATCGTGCTGCTGATCGTCGCGCTGGTTTTCGGTACGAAGAAGCTGCGCAATATCGGCAACGATCTCGGCAGCGCCGTGAAGGGTTTCAAGGACGGCATGAAGGACGGCGAAGCACCGGCTGACGCGCAGCAACTGCCGCGCTCGGGCTCGGTCGACGTCAACGCGAAGGAAACGACGCGTTCCGATTCGAACAAGGCGTAACGCCGGCACGCTGACAGGCATTCGCGATGCTGGATCTCGGTCTTTCGAAGATGGCGCTGATCGGCGTCGTCGCGCTCGTGGTGCTCGGCCCCGAGCGCCTGCCGCGCGTCGCGCGTACGGCAGGCGCATTGTTCGGCCGCGCGCAGCGGTACATCAACGACGTGAAGGCCGAGGTCTCGCGCGAAATCGAACTCGACGCGCTGCGGACGATGAAGACCGATTTCGAATCGGCTGCGCGCAATGTCGAGACGACGATTCACGACAACCTGCGCGAGCACGAAAAGGAATTGAACGACACGTGGCATTCCGCGGTTGGCGGCCTTGACGAAGCGTCGGGCAGCACCGGGTCCCATGAGTCCGACACGCCCGCGGCGCCGTCGTGGCGCGGCAGTACGGCCGCGCTCGCGCCCAAGCGCCGCAACTGGCGCGTCAAGCAGGCGGCTGCGCCTGTCTGGTACAAGCGCGCGACCACCCGCCGCACGCACGTGCAGTCGGGCGCCGCGCGCGTCGCGCGCCACCAGCCGGCCAGCCTGCGCCGGCCGACGCGCTTCTTCTGAGCCGAGCGCATGCTCGCTCGTCAATCCTACCGAGGGCCGGTGTGAGCGACCCCCAGCAGAACCCGGGCGATGCCCCGGAAGAAACTTTCATTTCCCATCTCGTCGAGCTTCGCGATCGCATCATTCGCGCGGGGGCGGCCGTGATCGTCGTGTTCCTCGGGCTCGTCTACTGGGCGCCCGACATCTTCCGGCTGCTTGCGCGGCCGTTGATGGAGAACCTGCCGAAGGACGGCAAGATGATCGTCACCGACGTCACCGGCTCGTTCTTCGTGCCGATGAAGGTCACGATGCTCGTCGCACTGGTGATCGCGCTGCCGATCGTGCTGTACCAGATCTGGGCGTTCGTCGCGCCGGGGCTGTACCAGCACGAGAAAAAGCTCGTCGCGCCGCTTGTCGGCAGCAGCTACTTCCTGTTCCTGTGCGGGATGGCATTCGCGTACTTCCTCGTGTTCCCGACGATCTTCCGTGTGATGGCGCACTACAACGCGCCGCTCGGGGCGGAAATGACCACCGACATCGACAACTACCTGAGCTTCGTGCTCGGGATGTTCATCGCGTTCGGGGTCACGTTCGAGGTGCCGATCGTCGTCGTGCTGCTCGTCCGGATGGGCGTGCTGTCGCTGAAGAAGCTCAAGGAGATGCGGCCGTACGTGATCGTCGGCGCGTTCGTTGTCGCGGCGGTCGTCACGCCGCCGGACGTATTCTCGCAACTGATGCTCGCGTTGCCGCTCATCGTGCTGTTCGAGATCGGGCTGCTGGCCGCGCGGTTCTTCGTGCCGAAGAAGCCGGCCGAGGAAGGCGAGGCGGGGAACGGCGAAGCCGCCAGCTGATGGCGGCGCGCCGGGCGATGCACGGCAGGCGGGTTTCCGGCCAGGCCTGAGCGGCCGGGTGGTGTCGCTGGCCGGAACGCGTGCGGCGAGGCCGCCGTCCCGGCAAGGAAGGTCTTTCGATGCAAAGCAAAAGGGCAGCCATGCGGCTGCCCTTTTTCGTTTCCGGTGGAGTTCGGCACGCGGCTGCGCGCCGCCCGCCTGACGTCATTCGGTATCGCTGTCCTGCTCGTCGAGCGTCTGCTTCGGCGGCGGCGGGCGCTTGCCGATCACGACGTTCATGTCGAACTCCTTGCCCTTGCGTACGACGTGCACCTTGGTCGGCGTGCCCGGCTTGATCTGCGCGACCGTGTTCAACAGCTTCGTCGTGTCGGTGATGTCCTCGCCGTTGACCGAGACCAGGATATCGCCCGGCTTGATGCCGGCCTTGTCGGCCGGGCCGCCCTGCAGCACGCCGGCGACGATCGCGCCCGATTTCTGCTGAAGCCCGAACGATTCGGCGATCTCCGGCGTGACGTCCTGCGGCTCGACGCCGATCCAGCCGCGCGTGACCGAGCCCGTCGTGATGATGCTTTCGAGCACCGTGCGCGCGGTCGACACGGGAATCGCGAAACCGATGCCGAGCGAGCCGCCCGAGCGCGAGTAGATCGCGGTGTTGATGCCGAGCAGGTTGCCGTTCACGTCGACCAGTGCGCCGCCCGAGTTGCCGGGGTTGATCGGCGCGTCGGTCTGGATGAAGTTCTCGAACGTGTTGATGCCGAGGTGGTTGCGGCCCAGTGCGCTGATGATCCCCATCGTGACCGTCTGGCCGACGCCGAACGGGTTGCCGATCGCGAGCACGACGTCGCCGACCCGCGACTGGTCGGAGCGGCCGAGCGTGATCGTCGGCAGATTCGTCATGTTGATCTTCAGCACGGCGAGGTCCGTTTCGGGATCGCTGCCGATCACCTTCGCGGTGGCCGTGCGCCCGTCGGCGAGCGCGACCTCGATCTGGTCGGCGCCGTCCACGACGTGCTGGTTCGTTAGAATGTAACCTTCCGGGCTCACGATAACGCCCGAGCCGAGGTTGGCGGCCGGTTCGTCCTGCTGCTTGCGGGCGTTGCGGTCGCCGAAGAAGTAGCGGAACAGCGGATCTTTCGCGCGCGGATCGGGCGGCAGCGAGCCGTCCTTGCTGGAGAAGACGTTGACGACGGCCGGCATCGCCTTCTGCGCGGCTTCCGCGTACGACGTGGTCGCCGGCGCGCCGCCGATGCCCGGCGCGACTTCCCGCAGCGCAACGATCGGCGTGGCGAGCTGCTTGCCGAGCTGTCCTTGCCGTTGCAGCCATTGCGGCTTGAGCGTCACGACGATGAACATCAGCGCGAGCAGCACGGTAACCGCCTGCGCGAAGAACAGCCAGAAGCGTCTAAGCATCTGAATGGATTAGAGGTTTATATGGATCGGATCGAACTTGAATTGTACTTGAACAATACCCTTGAAACCGCGCGCTTCAAGGACTATTGCCCGAACGGCCTGCAGGTCGAGGGGCGTCGCAAGATCGAGAAGATCGCCACCGGCGTGACGGCGTCGGTCGCGTTTCTTGAAGCCGCGCTCGAATGGGGGGCGGATGCCGTGCTCGTCCATCACGGCTATTTCTGGCGCAACGAGCCGCCGCAGATCACGGGCCGCAAGTATCAGCGCCTGAAGCTGCTGCTCGCGAACGACCTGAACCTGTTCGCGTTCCACCTGCCGCTCGACGCGCATCCCGAATTCGGCAACAACGCGCAGCTCGGCGAGCGGCTCGGGCTGATCGGCGAGCAGCGTTTCGGCGAAGGCGACCTCGGCTGGATGGCCACGCTGCCGATGCCCGTCTCGCTCGAGCACTTCGTCGCGAAGGTCGAGCGCACGCTCGGCCGCACGCCGCTCGTGCTCGGCGATCCGGACATGCAGCTGCGGCGCATCGCGTGGTGCACGGGCGCCGCGCAGAGCTATTTCGACGCGGCGATCGATGCCGGCGCGGACGTGTTCCTGACCGGCGAGGTGTCCGAATACGTGACGCACACGGCCGCGGAGAGCGGCGTCGCGTTCGTTGCGGCAGGGCACCATGCGACCGAACGCTATGGAATCCAGGCACTCGGCGCCCACTTGTCCGAGGAATTCGGTATCGAACACCTTTTTATCGACATCCATAACCCGGTCTGAGTGCCGGAATTGCGGCAGCGCATCGAAATTTCTCAATGTAGCGGATGCTTAATAGCGAAATGATTTAATCACTCCGATAGTGGGGGGAAACCCTTAACTATCAATCACTTCGAAGGGATTTTCATCTCCGGGCCTTGTAAATGGCGACTCCATTCGAGCAAACTAGCGGCGGAATGGAAAGTCGTGACGGAAAATCCAACTCAGAAGTGGGGCGTGTGATGCGAGACAAGGAAGAGAAACGCGTCGACAGCGGCCGCCGTACCTGGCTGATTGCGACATCCGTAGCAGGTGGCGTAGGAGGCGTCGCCACCGTCATACCTTTCGCGGCGTCGCTTGCGCCGTCCGCGAAAGCGAAAGCGGCCGGAGCACCGGTCGAAGTCGACATCAGCGGGCTGAAGCCCGGTGAAATGGTGACCGTGCCGTGGCGCGGCAAGCCGGTGTGGATCCTGAACCGCACCGACACGATGCTTGCCGACGTGGTCAAGGCCGACAAGGAAGTGGCCGATCCGACCACCGAAAAGCCCTATACGATGCCGTTGCCCGCGTATTGTGCGAACGAATATCGCTCGCGGGCCGATCGCAAGAACATTCTCGTCGTGATGGCCGTGTGTACGCACCTCGGCTGCACGCCAAGCCAGCGCTTCACGCCGGGTCCGCAGCCGAACCTGCCGGACGACTGGCCGGGCGGTTTCCTCTGCCCGTGCCACGGTTCGACCTACGACCTCGCCGGCCGTGTGTTCAAGAACAAGCCGGCGCCTCAGAATCTCGACATCCCGCCCTACATGTTCACGTCGGCGACGACCCTCGTGATCGGCAAGGACGAGAAAGGAGAAGCGTGATGGCCGACAACAAGGAAGTCTCCACGACAGGTCTCACCGGCTGGATCGATCAGCGCTTCCCGCTCACGTCCACCTGGAAAAAGCACGTTTCCGAGTACTACGCGCCGAAGAACTTCAACTTCTGGTACTTCTTCGGCTCCCTCGCGCTGCTGGTGCTCGTCAACCAGATCGTCACCGGCATCTTCCTGACGATGAACTACAAGCCCGACTCGACGCTCGCGTTTGCGTCGGTCGAGTACATCATGCGCGAGGTGCCGTGGGGCTGGCTGATCCGCTACATGCACTCCACGGGCGCGTCGATGTTCTTCGTGGTCGTCTACCTGCACATGTTTCGCGGGCTGCTTTACGGGTCGTACCGCAAGCCGCGCGAACTCGTGTGGATCTTCGGCTGCGCGATCTTCCTGTGCCTGATGGCCGAGGCATTCTTCGGTTACCTGCTGCCGTGGGGCCAGATGTCGTTCTGGGGCGCGCAGGTGATCGTGAACCTGTTCTCGGCGATCCCGTTCGTCGGCCCCGACCTGTCGCTGTGGATTCGCGGCGACTACGTCGTGTCGGACGTCACGCTGAACCGCTTCTTCGCGTTCCACGTGATCGCGATTCCGCTCGTGCTGGTCGGCCTCGTGATCGCGCACCTCGTGGCGCTGCACGAAGTGGGGTCGAACAACCCGGACGGTATCGAGATCAAGGCGAAGAAGGACGAGAACGGCGTTCCGCTCGACGGCATCCCGTTCCACCCGTACTACTCGGTGCATGATTTC
The DNA here is from genome assembly GCF_024704855.1 of Burkholderia sp. HAN2018. Lineage (NCBI taxonomy): Bacteria > Pseudomonadati > Pseudomonadota > Betaproteobacteria > Burkholderiales > Burkholderiaceae > Burkholderia > Burkholderia sp. HAN2018. The sequence continues at coordinate 18,930 of NZ_QOBB01000010.1, forward strand.
CTCGGCGTGTGCGTGTTCCTGATGGTCTTCGCGCTGATCGTGTTCTTCTCGCCGGAGATGGGCGGCTACTTCCTCGAGGCGAACAACTTCGTCCCGGCGAACCCGTTGCAGACGCCGCCCGAGATCGCGCCGGTCTGGTACTTCACCGCGTTCTACGCGATGCTGCGCGCGACCACCGACCCGTTCAAGATCGTCCTGATGGTCGTCATCGCGCTGCTCGGCGTGCTCGCGCTGATCCGCGCGCGCGGCAAGTGGAAGGCCGGGTTGCCGGTGCTGGCCGCGGCGATCGTCGTCTTCATGTACCTGACGGAGTCGAAGTTCTGGGGCGTCGTCGTGATGGGTTCGGCGGTGATCACGCTGTTCTTCCTGCCGTGGCTCGACCGCAGCCCGGTGAAGTCAATCCGCTACCGGCCGCTGTTCCACAAGGTGTTCCTCGGGATCTTCGTCGCGGCGTTCCTGACCCTCGCGTTCCTCGGCACGCGGCCACCGTCGCCGGCGGCCACGCTGATCGCGCAGTGTTGCGCGCTGATCTACTTCGCGTTCTTCCTCGGCATGCCCGTCTGGACGCCGCTTGGCACGTTCAAGCAGCCGCCGGAGCGGGTGCGCTTCAAGCCCCATTAACGTGAGCGAGGAGAGAACGACATGAAGAAACTGCTTTCGACACTCGCGCTGATCGGGGCGACCGCGTGTGCGCTGCTGGTGGCGCCGGCGGTGCGGGCGGAAGGTAATTTTCCGCTCGACCGGGCGCCCGATAACACGGAAAATCTCGTTTCGCTTCAGCACGGCGCGCAATTGTTTGTAAACTATTGCCTGAACTGCCACAGCGCGAACCTGATGCGCTACAACCGTCTGACGGATCTGGGCATATCCCAGAAGGAGATCGAAAAGAATCTCCTGTTCACGACCGACAAGGTCGGCAACACGATGTCCGTCGCGATGCGGCCTGAAGACGCGAAGAACTGGCTCGGCACCTCGCCGCCCGACCTGTCGGTCGAGGAGCGCGCGCGCGGCCGCGACTGGCTGTATACGTATCTGCGCAGCTTCTACCGCGACGATACGCGGCCGACCGGCTGGAACAACGCGGTGTTCGAGAACGTCGGCATGCCCCATGTACTGTGGCAGCTGCAGGGGCAGCGCACCGCCAAATTCGAAGACAAGACGGACGAGGAGACGGGCGAGAAGGTCCATACGCTCGTCGGCTTCCAGCAGGTCACGCCGGGGACACTGTCCGCGGTGGATTATGATGCTGCGGTTGCCGACCTGGTGGCGTACATGACCTGGATGTCCGAGCCGGCTCAGCAGACCCGCAAACGCCTCGGCGTATGGGTGCTGATCTTTCTCGGTGTCCTGACTTTCCTGGCCTGGCGGCTCAATGCCGCGTACTGGAAAGATATCAAGTAATCACGCCTGACCGGCGTGGGGCCGGCGCAAGGTGGAACCCCGGAAGGAGGTTCGCCGCGTGCCGGCCCTCGGCTTTTTTGAGGAAACGCAAACATGATGGTTCTGTATTCCGGCACAACTTGCCCGTTCTCCCAGCGTTGCCGGCTGGTGCTGTTCGAGAAGGGCATGGACTTCGAAATCCGTGACGTCGACCTGTTCAACAAGCCGGAAGACATTTCGGTGATGAACCCGTACGGTCAGGTACCGATCCTGGTCGAGCGCGACCTGATCCTGTACGAATCGAACATCATCAACGAGTACATCGACGAGCGCTTCCCGCACCCGCAACTGATGCCGGCCGACCCCGTGCAGCGCGCACGTGCACGCCTGTTCCTGCTCAACTTCGAGAAGGAACTGTTCGTCCACGTCAGCACGCTCGAGAACGAGAAGGGCAAGGCAGCGGAGAAGAATCACGAGAAGGCACGCCTCGCGATCCGCGATCGCCTGACGCAGCTCGCGCCGATCTTCGTGAAGAACAAGTACATGCTCGGCGAGGAATTCTCGATGCTCGACGTCGCGATCGCGCCGCTGCTGTGGCGTCTGGATCACTACGGCATCGAGCTGTCGAAGAACGCCGCGCCGCTGATGAAGTACGCCGAGCGGATCTTCAGCCGTCCGGCCTATATCGAAGCATTGACGCCGTCCGAAAAGGTCATGCGTCGTTGATGATGCAATGAAGGCAAGACGGGGAGGGCGGCGCGGCGTGCCGCGCGCCCGCTCCGGGTTCGAGGATTGTGATGCAAGAGATTTCAACGAAGCCTTATCTGCTGCGCGCGCTGTACGAGTGGTGCACCGATAACGGTTACACACCGCATATCGCGGTGAGGGTCGACAACTCGACGCGCGTGCCGCGTCAGTTCGTGCGTGACGGCGAGATCGTGCTCAACATCAGCTTCGAGGCGACGAGCCAGTTGCAGATGGGCAACGAGTGGATCGAGTTCACGGCCCGGTTCTCCGGGAAGGCGCACAAGATCGAGATTCCGGTTGCCAACGTGCTCGCGATCTATGCGCGCGAGAACGGGCAGGGGATGGCGTTCCAGGTCGATGCGGTTGCGGGCGAAGGCGAGGATTCGGGCGCGTTCGACGAAGAAGCCGCGCAGGCGGATGACGCGCAGCGCGACGAGTCGCCTGCTGCGTTGACGCCGGTTGCCGACCGCGGCGCGAACGAGGAACCCTCCGAAGGCGCCGACGAACCGCCGAAAACCGACGGCGATGGCGACGGTTCGAAAGGTGGCAACAGACCTCGCCTCAAGATCGTGAAATGAGGTAGAATCTCGCGCTACGCCGGCTTAGCTCATCTGGTAGAGCAGTTGATTTGTAATCATCAGGTGGCGGGTTCGAGTCCTGCAGCCGGCACCATATCTGACAAGGGGTTACGCGATGTTTGCGTAGCCCCTTCGCGTTTCCAAAACCCCCCTCACGTTTCCAAAAGCGTGAGGCGGTGCTCGCAGACCAGCTCGTCTATGATGTCGAGCACGCACGAATAGGCCGTCGTGCGCGGTCAAACTGTCGCCCGGCCGGCGCAGTCCACAACGAAAAATCCAACAAGAATCAACCGTGAAGTTTTCTCGTATTCCCGAGCTTGACCTGCTTCGCTTCATCGCAGCCATTTCCGTGGTGTTCTTTCACTACGCGTTCCGTGGCTATGCGGGCGACGACCTGACGACCATGCACTATCCGGCACTCGAGCCGATCGCGCAGTACGGCTTTCTCGGCGTCCACCTGTTTTTCATGATCAGCGGCTTCGTGATCCTGATGACGGCGGGCGACGGGAGCATCAAGCGCTTCATCGCTTCGCGCGCGTCGCGGCTGCTGCCCGCCTTCTGGGTTTGCTGCACGATCACGTTTTTCGTGACGCTCGCGATCGGCGGCGATCGATTCGTGGCGACTTGGCCGCAATACCTTGTGAACATGGTCACGCTTGGCGGCGGATTCGGCGCCGACCCGATCGACGGCGCGTATTGGTCACTCGGCGCGGAGCTACGGTTCTACCGCCTGGTCGGCATACTGCTCATCATCGGTCAGATTCATCGCGCAGAACGCTGGCTGTTCGCTTGGCTTGCCGCGACCGTGCTTGTAGAACTGTTCCCGTTCATCAAGCTCAAGGGCTTTCTGGTGACGGACTACGCTGGCTTCTTCATCGCCGGCGCTGCGTGTTTTCTCATCCGTGAGCGCGGCCTGTCGCGATCGCGCATCACGCTCGTTTGTGCTGCCTGGATGCTCTCGCTCTATCACGAATTCAAGCTCCTGCCGTACTTCGGCGAGAACTTTGGGCAGGCACTGAATCCCGCGGTCGTGGCGGCCGTGATGACGTTGTTCTTCGTTGTGATGCTTGCGCTCGCGTTGCGCCATACATCGATTCTCGCCAGCCCGCGGTGGGTCTGGTTCGGCGCAGTCAGCTACCCGCTGTACCTAATCCACCAGAACGTCGGCTACATGGTTTTCAACGCAGCGGGCTCGGCAGTCGACCAGGTCGTGATGTTCTGGGCGGTAATCGCGATGGCGATCGGCGCTGCGCTCCTGGTGCACATTGTGATCGAGAAGCCGGTTGCAGGCCCACTGAAGCGCAGCCTGTTGCGCCTGCTCGAAGCACTGCAGCGCCGGGCACCGAAGCTGCAGACGCGTCGACACCGGCAACAAGACAATCAGCGCGACGGTTTCACTGGCCGCGCGCCACGAACGTAGCGCGCCGTCATACCCGGCCCGCTGTGGCCCGCAAGGCGTTGTCCTGCTTCGAGCCCTTCGTCGATCGTCTTGTGCGTTACCCCGCGGGCGCGAAGGTCGCGGAACTGAAACTTCGCCTTCTCGATGCCGGCCAGCTCACGCGCCTTGTCAAATCGCGAGCGCAGCTTGCCCTTCGTCAGCGGGTAGCCTTCCTCGTCGCGCAGCAGATACGGCGACACGTCGACCTTCGTGCCGCGCCACGCGAGTAGACGCTCAATCAATGTCGCGAGGTCGCCAGTGATCTGGATGGTGACGAACGCGCCGGTCTTGCGAGTGCGGAAGATCAGATTGCCTTTCACGATGTTCGTCTTCAACACGCCGAGGACATCGGACGGACGTTGTGCGCAGAGATCGGCCAGGTCCATCGCATTGCGAAGCGGCTGATCGGCAACGGCATAGACAGACGCGTACAGCTCGTCATCGATGAGGATGTCTTGCCGGCCCGTCTCCTTTTTCCCGCGCACCCCTGCGCATGGGTTTGCGATCGTCATCATGTTCCACAGCCGACCGCAGTTCAGGACGAGCGACAGCACTGCCTTCGTGCGGTTCGCTGTCACGGTGCCGCGCTTCTCCGACGTCGCTCGCCAGATCGCAGCCACGTCGGCCGGCGTGAGTGTGTCGAGCTCACGATCTCCGATGACGGCCGCGAGTCGAGACAGGAACAGGTCGTACATGCGCTGCGTGGCGGCTGATTTCTGCGACAGCTCGCGCTGGCGATAGGCCCGCTCGAGCATCGCGAACGTGTGTCGTGTCACCTCGGTAGAGGGCACGCGCCTGCCTTCGAGCTCGGCCCATCGCTGCAGCGCGACTACGCGGTCGGTGCCGAGCGGCTCGAGGAACCGCCGACCGTCTACCTCGCCATGGTCGTAGTAGTAACGCAGCGTTCCGTCTGCGTTCGTGCGTGACCGAAAGCGCGGGATAGCTCCGGCGGTTTGTGCTTTGCGACCCATCACACTGCACCGAGGTTGAGCGAAGTCGGCGTCGCAGTTTGCGATGCGCGTACGTGTTTCGATTCGATGATGCCCATCTGCTTGTCGTGGTAAGCGCGTGCGACCAACACGCGGCCGTGCACGTCGACGACATGCGGCCATCCCTGTTGAGCGAGCCACAGGATCTGGCGTGCACGCTGCGGCGTGCCGGTGAGTTCGCGCAGTTCTTGTCGGCCGAGATACGCGCCGGTGCCGCGCTGCGAACCGCGGCTTGAATATTCTTGCATGGTGATTTTCAACGCGTAAAGAGGGGGCACGCAGAACAACTCGTGGACTCGTGGTTCACGCGAATATCTATCGTAAGTTGTTGATTATTAATGGTTGTGTGTGCCACTAGTTGCCACGAAATACCCGTGGCACCCCCTTCCGAATCGTGGCCTAAAAAATAGGCAGCGTTTCCGACTCGTGGCAAAGCGCGCCCGACTCGTGGCGTGGATTTCAGGATGATTTCCGGCCCTTCCCCGTATTCTTTCTTCTTCTTTTTCAATGAATTAGAGAGAAGAGAAAAAGGGGCGATGGCGGCCGGCGAAAAAACGGGACTAGTGGCAAAAAAGGCTCGACTAGTGGCAAATTGAATGCGATTCATGGCGGCACACTTCTCAACAATCAAAGACTTACGAGCGGATACCGCCGAAAACCACGAGTCGCGCGCACTGCCTGTCCGTCCCCTGTGGAAAAAGCGGCCCGCGCGGCCCCCCTCCCTCAAGGCCCGCGCTGTTGCCCGGGCGGTTCGACTTGCGGGGGGTACGGGGGGAGCAGGACAGCACGGCGGCCGTGTGACGGCGTGCGCCGACTGCTGCGCGCATCGACGCACGCACCGGAAACCCGAATACAGGGCCGCTACGCGGCCGGAAAGAATGAGGCAAGGGGTACGGCCGCACGGCGGCCGCATCGGCTGAGAGGGCGTCACGCTGCAGCCCCTTGCCGCGCGTCGGTCGCCAGATCCTCGCGCACCGAGACGTGCAGTCCGAAGCCGACCAGGCGATCCAGCGAGATCGGGGTGAGGTACGGCACGCGCCGGGTGTAGATGCGCCGCTCGACTTCCTTCTCGCCGACCACGACGCCGGCGTGCTTGAGCTGCGCCTTGAACACGCGGTCGGATTTGACCGGCAGGCCGTTCCACTTGTCGCGCAGCGCGCTCGTGTGGGCGATGTGATCCATCACGTGGCCAGTGCGCAGCAGCAGGCAGAACTCCCCGTCGACGGTATCGAACGTGAATGGGTGCTTGTAGTTGCCGCCGTCGATCTCCGACAGCACGGTTTCCATGATCCAGACCCACGGTTCCCGATCCGCGCTCGTTTCGCGGATGTGACCGTTCATCTCGGTGAGCAGGTCGCGCGCGAAGTCGCCTTCGCTGGGATCCATGCCGGCGAACTCGCACAGGTAGCGCCAAGCGAGCGCGACCGCCGCGTAGTTGCCGGCCATGCGTTTTGCGCCGTCGTCCTCGCCGCTCGCGCGGCAGTTGGCCAGGGCCTTGTCGCGCAGAGTCGCGTACTGGTCGCCCACGGCGCGCTTATCCAGGCTGGCGAGGAATTCGAGCCACTGCCGAACCGGGAAGCGCGGCAGGTCGTCGGGCATGAGCGGGCCGCGCTTGCCAGTCAGAGTCGTGCGCACGAGCTTGCCGAGCAGGCTGCGCACGGGCACGTCTTCGCCGGCCAGCATCACGGGCGCGCACAACAGATATTCGGTCATGTCGCTGCCGCGACGCGTCACGGTGTACTGGTAGTTTTCCTGCAGCAGCCCGACGGCCTTGTCGATCACGTCCTGCCGGCGTGCCGACAGTTCCTCCCAACCGACCGGATGGCTGGTGTGGCTGATGCTGGTGAGCAGGCGGAACTCGGTCTGCAGCGACTGCCCGGAAAACATCGTGAATGCGAGTGAGCGCTCGAGCCGTTTGATGAGCGTCGACTTACCTGCGCCTTTGTTCGCCTGGATGGTGATGTGCGGCCAGAAGCCGAGCAGTGCCTTCAGGTGGCCGCCGAGCGCCCATACGAGCGGGATCGTCGCGGCATTCTGCTTGAACGTCGCCTGGTACGCGGCGATGACGCGGCGCGCGTCGCTGGCCGGGCCGGTCGGGAAGGTCAGGTTGTGATACGGGCACTGCTTGTCGGCTTCGGTGAAGTAGCAGTCCGGGCCTTCGTTGACGATCAGGCGGCCATCGCGCCAGGCGAGCCCGACGAAGTTTGCCGCCTGGCGCGCACCGAGGTCGGCGCCGCGCTCGAGGATGTTCACCATGCGTTTGAATGGCGCCGGCGCCCAGATCGGGCCGAACTTGCCCCACTGGTCGACGTTGTGGAGCTGGTCGTCGAGCATCACGCGGCGCACGAGCTGCGCGCCGTGGCGCGGTGCCTGGACGGCCACGGCGAAGTAGACCGTGGGCGCCTGGTCGGCGTCGCCCGTCATCGTCGACGTCGCGCTTGCGACCGACACGCGGCTGATCCCGGCAATGCGGAAGCCGCACAGATCCGTTATGACCGGCGTTTCGACGCCCGAGTCCTCGTTACGATCCATCTTCGTGATGTAGCTAGTGAAGTCCGGCCGCACACGGAAGCGCCAATACTGCGCGAAGTCGTGCGAGGGCAGGAAGATGCGCGGCCGGCCGCGACGCGTGGCGTCGCCGGCCAGGCCGGCGATGAGCCAGGGCTCGAGCTGCTCGAGCGCGCGCGACAGCTCGGCCGGGCCACGCAGCTGCAGGTAGTCGTTGACGTCGTTGATCGGCTTGGCGGTTTTCTCGCCGTCCGCGAGGTCGGCCAGCCAGCCGGACTGGTCGACGAGCACGGCGCTGATGTTGAGCGAGGTGAGCCGCTCGTAAAGCGTCCATGCGGCTTCCGGGCCGGGGCGATGGCCGGCGCGCGGATGGCCATCTGCGAACGGCTCGTCGTTGTCCAGGCAGACGATGACTTGTTTCCCGCGCAGGAACGTGAAGTCGATGTCGTCGACGTTTGCCAGGCCGCGCAGTGCGAGGGCGGCGGTGCCGGGCATCGCACAGGTGTCGATCGACAGCGCGTTGATCGCGCTTTCCACGATGATGACGCGCTTCGCCTTGTCGAGCCGGCGGGGATCGGCCGTCCAGCCGTAGCCGGCCTTGTCGCCTTGGGTCTGCGTCTTGACGCCACCGTTGAGCGTCGGATCGACGTAGCGCATGTCGACGGCGACGACCCGCGCATCGCCCGATGCGCGGACGATGAACGCGGCGGCCGGGCCGGCGTGGCCGACTTCGCCGGCGGCGACCTTGGTGCTCGTCCACGTGTTGAAGCCGAGCGTGCGCGCGGCGATCGCGGCGTCGATCGCGCCGGCGGAAATGCCACGGCCGCCCAGGTATTCGCGCACCTGGTCGCGTTCGGCGAAGCACCGATCGGCGATGTATTCGACCGTCGTTTTTTCGCGGCGCTCGGCCGGCGCCTGCCGATCGAGAGGGATGCCGTACGCGTCGTGCAGGTAGCGCACCGCGTCGGCGACGGTGCCGCCGCGCGCATGGATGACCAGGTCGATGCACGAGCCGCCGGCATCGGCACTGTGGTCGCGCCAGCCGTTGCCGTGCTTCGGGTGGTTCACGTAGATCGACAGGGACGGGCTCTTATCGTCGTGCTGCGGCGAGTGGTACAGCGCGCGGTCGCCGCCGCGACCTCGCTTCAAGCCGAGGCGATCGGCGAGGTCGTGCAGGTCGATGCGTTGTTTAAGTTCGTCGATCGAGGCCATCGTTATTGCTGTTGGTGCAGAGAGAGGGCGGCAGGGTTGCCGGGTGTCGCGGGGCTGTCGACGAGGGCGCGGAGCGCGCCGGCTGACGCGGGGAAGGCAAGCGCCAGGCGATCGCCGAGGACGCTGACGAACAACGCGAGCACGGCGACGCGCTGCAGGCCGCCGGGTTCATGGTCGAAGCGAAGGGCGTCGGCGGCCGCCGCGATGGATGCCGCGAGCGCGGCGTCGTGTGGGGTAGTTGAGTGCGTCATGCTGCTGCGCCTCCGAGGATGTCGTGATGGTTCTGCTGCAGGCGTTGTGCGGCGTGCTGCAGCTCGTAGCGCGAGGTCATCGCCTGGTCGAGCGTGGCGCGCAGGCGGTCGCGGTTGCGATCGACGTTTGCCGTCGCGTTCGCACGCGCTGCGTCGTGTGTGACGCCGTGGCCGATCCGGATGCCCGAGGCAAGGTGGGTGACGACCCACTTTTCGGGGTGGCCGTCGCGCAGGTGCGGTTCGACGTGAATGCCGAACGCGGCGCCGGCGTCGTTCGGGATAACGACGTGATCGCCGGCGACGGTGCGCAGGCCTGCCGACGTCAGCAGCTCGTAGCGAATGGTGGGTTCGTGCGTCATGTTCACCACTCCCTGGCGATGACGGTGCCGTAGGTGGGTTTCGTGGTCATCGCATCACCCCCGCGGCGGGACGGTGACGGCGAGCGCCACGATCAGCGCGAGCAGCGCGCCGGCGCCGATCGAAAGCGCGATCAGGCGCGAGCGGACGTTGCAGCGCTGCAGCGCGGCGTCTGCGCCGCGCGCCAGGCCGGCGCCGGCGGAAATGAGCATCAGCAGGACGCTGACGGCGAACAGGTAGTCGTTCATGGTGGATCCTCGGTTGGTGTTCAGTGGTCGGTGTCGCCGCTCGCGAGGCGCTTGAGGTCACGCGGCGGCTGTGATGCGGCGCGGCTTGCATGTGCGCGCGCAGCGGATTCGATAGCGACGCGCACGGCTGGCCGGCGCATGGATTGGTCGTAGTCGCCGACCATCCGAAGCCGGCGCCAGGTCGCGCGCAGCTCGATCTCCGTGAGGGCGGGACGCATGGCGCGGACGCTCAGTGCAGCCATGCGAGGATCGGTGTGCCGTTCGCGTGATCCCAGGTGACGTGGAACCCGAGCGCGGTCGCCGAGCGCACGAACACGTCGGCGCGCACGTCGGCCAGGGAGATCTTCTTGAGGTAGGCGACGCGTTCGTCGTAGGACATCGATGCAGCGAGCGCGGCGAGCGGAGCGTGGATCAGCGTTTGCATACGGCCTCCAAGAAATTTCAGGCAAAAGGAGTCCCCCGCGCCCGCGAGAGCGGGAGCGATGGGCGTTCAGCGAAAAGGCGGGTTAGGGCTTAGGCGTCGAGCAGCGGAAGCTGACGCGAATCGGCCGGGAGCCGATCAACCTTGCCGAGTGGCACGTAGACGTGCGGATTCGGCGAGAGACTCGGCGCGATGGTGTGGACGGTCGCGACGTGGATCTTGTAGGTCGTCGCGCATTCGATGTTGGTGCACTGGCAGTACGCCTCGCGGACGAGCGCGGACAGCGTGCGGCTGGTTCGAATGACGGCGCGGCTGCCGCAGTGGTGACACTTCAATTTCATCGTGACTTCCTGTCGGAGACTGCCGCGTTAGGAACGGCTGGTGTTAGGGACGACGTAGAGGGCCCGGTCTCGTCCGGTGAGGCGACGCGCACCTTGGCGTAGTCGTCGCTTCACGAGCCATTCGGCCGCCTGCTGAATCGTCGCGAGACCTTCCTGCTGGCGCACGCGCTCGAGTAGTTCGGCGTCCTGCTCGGTGAATATGATTTCGAGTTCGGGCATGGAATCGGCTGCTTCTCAGTTGCTGCCTTTAGCCGCGCTCGTGGGCTACATTGCCCGATGGCAACAAAGCCTCTGCGGCTTCGCGTAAAACCATTTGGCGAATCAGCGTCGCGGTTTGCTCGCCCTGGTAGTTGGCGAGCGCAGTGATGAGGGCGTATTCGTAGTCGTCGAACCGCACCATCAGGCGTCTTTCACGGACGCGCTTGGGATCCGGATACATGGTTGTCACCTCGGGTTCAGCTTGCGGAAACGTTGCCCGTGGTGTCCTCAAATGAGGACATCTTGGCGAGGTAGAGGGGGAGCCCTTCGAGATAGATGAGGCGCGCGAGGCTCGACAGGGAGCGCCGTCCTTGATGGCCGAGCAGCTCGAGCTGGGCTCGTTCTGCAGGAAGGAGGCGCAGCGAAACGGTCTTGCTGGACATGACGCCCGGCGGCGCACGCCGCGGGCCTTTGTGGGTAGTCATGGCGGGTATACTCAATTTCGATAGTGCTTCACTAGGGATAGGTGAAGTGTAAGGTAATCAAAACGAAACCGCAAGATGTCGGATAACTCAATCGGAAACCGCCTGAAAGATGAGCGGATGCGCATCGGCCTGAGCCAGGCGGAATTCGCGGCGCTTGGAGGGCTCGGGAAACAGGCGCAGCTCAACTACGAATCCGGTGCGCGATCGCCTGACGCGAACTACCTTGCCGCGCTCGCCAAGGTCGGCGTCGACCCGCTGTACGTGATAACCGGTGAGCGTGCGCATCCGTCGACGGTGCCGGAAGACGAGGCCGTGCTGCTTGAGGGGTTTCGCCAGTTGAACGATGTTGGCCGTACAGCGGTGCAGGCGTCGATCAACGGCTTTCTGCTCGCCGGCGCAATGACGATTTCCGGTGAGCCCGCGAAGCGACTCCCGAGGCTCGCTGAGAACCGTGCGGCGAAGCTGGATGAAGTCGCGCTCGAGGCGCTGAAGGACGCGCAGGCCGACGCGCAGCTTACGAAGCGTGTGCGGTCGCCGCGGAAGAGCGGCGGAAAAGCTCAGGACTGACGAAGAGAATCCGCGGCGCGCTCGAGTGCCGCCATCGCCGCTTCCACTTCGCTCAACACGTCGATCGTCGTCACGGCGATCGATTCACCCGCTGGCTGCTCGCACAACGCTGCGAGTTCACGATCGAAGCGCGCTACAACGTCTCGAAGCTGCGCGCCGTAGCGTGTGAGCCGGAATCCATCACTCCCCGACCTGCGAACCATCAGCGGTTGGCCGAGCACGCGCTCGAGCGCAGACACCTTTTCGCTCACGGTGGGCCGCTGCAGGCCCATCGCCTGCGCCGCCTCAGAAATGCTGCGATACCGCGCGATCTCGCTATACGAGCGCAGCAAATTCCAGTTGAGCCGAGGGGGAGTCGTCCGGGAAACCATGATTCAAGCGAGAGTTGTTATTGGCCGTGATGCGCCATTCGCATTGGCAGAGGGACGGGTATTCCGGAGACAGCCAGCAAAAGTTAGGCGATTTCCTAACTTTCAGAGGGCTTTCTCCTACATTCCAATCGTATGAAAAAAGCACGAGAATGGTGCAGCGTTACAGCACCCGTGAATGCCGTGTCACGTCGTAGCGCCTCTGAAAATATCCGAAGAGGAAGCCGCAGTGAGTAACAAGCCGCAAGACCCGCAATTCCAAATTGAAACAGCCGAGGACGGGGTAATCCGACGCTGTACCGACGCCACGATCGCCGCTCGTTCTGGGCGCGGCAACGCCACTGTAGCGGGGAACCGCGAAGCGCGTGCAGTGCGCGAGCTGACAGCAACCGAGCGTGCCGCGTTGCTCGCGCAGGTAACGAGCGTGATGTTGAGCCTGTCGAACATACGCAATTTGCTACTGACGTAACGTCGCGCTCACTCCGAGGTGTCGATCTCCGGCACCTCGCTGGCCTTGACCTCGAGGTCAAGATCCGACGTGTAACCGCCGTTACCGTCGATCGTGTGCGTGATGCGCGCGACGATCCACTTGCAATCGTCGATGACACGTTTGTAACCACGCACGGTTACAGGTAGTTCTGTCATCAGCTCGGGCCTTCCGAGCGCGAGGACGATGCTGAATTCCGCAACTCCCCTCTGTAATTTCTCCCATTCCGCTTTCGCCGCGCGCGTTGCATTCCCCTTGTTCGCATACGTGTGCCGTAACGTCTTGACGTTCTCGGCCGTGCCGAACAGAACGTCACCGCTCTTGTCGATCGGCTTCTTTTTCGTCGTGCGTCGTCGGCGCCGCTTAACTGTTGTCGACTGTTTCTTCGCCGTGCGGGTGTTCAGGTAGTACGCCTGGACGCCAGAGTACGTATCTCGATCGGCGACGGTGAAGTTGTGCCGATCGCCGACGTCGCGCGTGATCGTGACCGCTGGCATCGGCTTGCCGCTCGCAGTTGTCGCCTCGCCCGCTTTGATAAACAGCAGCATGTCGTTCTTCACGGTCGCAATCGCATCGAACATTTTCGCCAAGCGTGACAGGAGGTTCGCGTCGGATTCTGCAGTCTGGTCGATGTGGTCGACGAGCTGGCCGTCGAGCGCCTTCGTGATGCGTGCCTGGATCCCATTCTGGCTCGCGATTGCGCGCACGATCGCTCCGACCGTTTGCCGGTGCCACGACCGCTCCTTCTTGATCGAGAGGCCGGCGCGCAAGTCGGCGCTGCGCGCGCGGATCGTCAACACGTCGGGCGTGCCGGAGTGCCCCACCTCGTCGACGACGAACACCCCTTTTTCCACGAGGCCGTTAGCGGCGCCGGCCCAGCCGATCGCGACCTTCAGTTTCACGCCGCGATTCGGGATCTCGAGCGCGCCGTCATGGTCGTCCAGGCTGATGTCGAGCTGATCCGCGTCGAAACCGCGGTTGTCCTGCAGGGTCATCGAGATCAGGCGGCCGTCGAACTTCCGCGATATGTCCTTGCCGTCGAGCGTGATCGAGTAAATCGCGCGCGGCAGGCGATCGTCGGCCAAGACGACCTTTTGCACCAGGTCGGCGCCAGGAATGTCGGAGAGGTTCATAGCGAGATCGCCCCCTTGATCGCGTCCGTCACGATGCCGAGCATGTCCAGATCGTCAGATCGCGTGAGCGCGATCGTGAATTCGATCCGCCTGGCGGCGCCGTCCGAGAAGAAGAGCGTGCGCGTCGTGCTGATGATGTCGATCGTGAACATGCCGTAGATGTGCCCGGTGCCCTCGATCAACGGCCAGGACGTATGTTGGTCGGCCATCAACTCCAGGACGGACAGGGAAAGGTCGCCTCCCGTCAGCTCGGGCAGCAGCACGCCGGAAAGCTGGATCGTTTCGTCGTCCTCGCTCGCAAACTGCCGTGCGGGCCGCTTGCCGACGCGGTTGTTGCTTGCGTACCGCCAGCCGCGTTTCCGCTGCAGTTCCTGATACGGCAGGGTCGACAGGCTGAACACAAACAGCCCGAGCGCCATCATCATGACAACCTCTCCTTAATCCCGATCGCGCAGGCGCGAGCGTTCGCGCGCGGCCTGTGTGGCCTGTTCCTGGCGAATAACCTGGCGAACCTGCTGCGCAAGCGCCTCGACGTCCATCCCCGGCGCCGCGTAAACGTTGATCGTGACCGGTGCCGATGCCACCGGCGCACGCGCTGCGGACGACGCGGCCGTGAGCGGGGGCCGGTTGTCGACGGTGAGCGGCGCACCGCCGGCGATTGCCGCGCCCGTGATGCTGATGCCGGCGCCGGCGGCCACGATCCGCTTGCTCACCTCGAGCACGGTCGATAGCGGCCCGTCCTGGCCCTCGCGCAGCCCCTGCTCGAGCCCGGCCATCGTGAAGCCGCCGAGCGCGGCGAACACGCGGCTCGGCGAATGGATGCCAAGCTTTTCCTTGAACCAGCCGATCACGCTTTCGCCCGCCGACTGGATTGCGGTCTTCACGTTGCTCAGGCCGTTCGTAATCCCATCGGCGAGCCCCTGCAGAATCTGCCGACCGAACGTCGTAAATTTCGTCGGCAGATCGATCCCGAACCAGGACAGCACGCCGGCGAATGCGCGGTAGAACAGGCCGACCGGCGACCAGTTGAGGATCAGCGCGCCGATGCCGACAAGCCCACCATCGAACGCGGCACGCGCGCCACGCATGGCGGCTCCAAACATCCCAGCGAGAGCGCCGATGCCGCGTACGAGCAGCGTGAGCGGTAGCAACGCGGCGCGTAACGCAGAGTCGACAACGTAACCGAACCCACTGCCGGCGGCGCCGGCCGCCTGCAGCCTATCGGCGATCGCCGACGCGCGCGACGATAGGTTGTCGAACCATCGCGCCGCGGTCGATACCGTCGACACGAGCCAGTCCCATACTGGCTTCGCTGCGGCGAGCACCGGTGCGAGCGACCGCAGGGCTGATGCGATCCCATTGGCAAACCCCTGCAGGATCGACTGGCCGAACGTCGTGAATTTCGCAGGCAGGTCGATGCCGAACCAGGAGAGCACGCCGGCGAACGCGCGATAGAAGAGGCCGACGGGCGACCAGTTGAGGATCAGCGCGCCGATGCTGGCGAGCCCACCGTCGAACGCGGCACGCGCGTCGCGCATGGCATCGCCGAACAGCCACGCGAGCGCGCCAATGCCGCGGGCAACCAGCGTGAGTGGTCGCAGCAAGAAGCGCAGCGCTGCACCAAGAATCTCGCCGAACCGTCTGCCGGCCTGGCCTGCAGCCTGTAGTTCGCGGGCCGTTGTAGAAGCGGGCGAAAGCAGCCGCCCAAACCACCCGACAACGGTGGATACCGCAGACACCAGCCAGTCCCACGCCGGCTTCGCTGCGGCGAGTGCGGGGCCGAGCGGTGCCAGTGCATCCGCGAACGCTGCACGGAGAGGGGCAAGGGCCGACGAGATTCCAGCGAACATGCCGGCGAAGAACGCCTTTATCGGTTCCCAATACTTCACGATCAGCACGGCCGCGAGCGCGATCGCGGCGGCGACCAACCCGATCGGCGACGTGAGGAATGCGCGCCCGACGAGCACGAGCGCTCGGCCGAGTACCTGGAACGACGCCGCGGCCAAGCGCACGCCCACCGACAGCAAACCGCCTCGCATGCCGAGCATCGTCATGCCGTATCGCACGATCGCCATCGGGCCGATGACACCCGCGAGCGCGATCGTCAGCGTGCCGAGGACGGCGAGCAGCACGCCGAGGGCGGCGGTACCGATCGCGACGGCACGCGTGAAATTTGGATATTCCTTCGTGAACCCGAGAATCCGATCCAGGATCGTTGCGGTGATCTCGAGCGCCCGGTTGTAGACGGGTAGCACCTGCTCACCGATCTCGGTACGCAAGTTGCGCACCTTCGCCAGCGCGATCAGCTCCTTGCCTTCGGTCTGCTTCTGGCCGAGCACATGCATGTCGTCGATGCCGTACGCGCCGGCGTTGAGCTTCTCGTTCTTGTGAATCTGCTCGCGCTGCATGTACATCGTCGAGAAGAGGTTCGCCGCGGTTCGGTTCGTGAAGATCGTCGAGATCATGTCCTTCACGCGGTCGGGATCGGTGATCCCTTTCGCGGCGAGCTTCGGCAGCAGCACTTTCTCGAGCCACTCGAGCGGCGACGCCTTGAACAAGTCGCCGCCGGTCAGCGCGCCCGGCTTGATCTCCTTGATCGTCCCGATCTTGGTGTCGACGACCTTCTTCCTGTCGAGCAGGCCGAGGTCGATCATCTGGTTCGCGGCTCGCTTTGTGGTCTTTCCCTGGTACGCGTTGCTGTATGCAGACATGAGGCCCGTACCGACCTGGTGCCCGCCCATTTCCTGAATGAGCGGTTCCATCTGGTAGTAGAACGCGTCCTGGCGCATCTGCTTTGCAGCGACGCCGCCTGTCTGGATGAAGTTGCGCCACTCGTCGCCGCCGACCCGGCCGCCCGTCGCCGACAGCACCTTCTGAACCATGTTCGCTTCGTTACGAAACGCTGCTTCGCTCTTGGTGCCGCCCCGCAGCTCGATCACCTTGAGCATGTTCATGAACTTCTCTTCGTTCTCGTGGCCGTCTTCGCCACCGAACATCGCTTCGTTCGCGAACTTCATTTTTGCGAGTGTCGGCATGACCATCTGCGCGTGATGCTCGTCCGCGAAAATCGAGAGGGCGTCGCGCATCAGTGTCATGTTGTCGGACGTGGTCGTGCCTACCGACTTCATCGCGCGCACGTACTGCTCGGCGTCATGCGTGGCTTGGGCGCCCAGGCCGAGCGCTTCAATACGGCCGCGCTCGTTCTGGACTTTCTTCGCTTCGGCCATCGGCTCGCGCAGATCGTTCAGGATGTGCGAACCGGTCGCGCGCGCGGCATAGCCGCCGATCGCCATTTCGGCCGCGGCGCCGCGCGCGTCCTGCATTTTCTTGCGCGCGCTGGCGATGCGCCGCTGCCGGTCGTTCATTGCGTCGAGGCGACGGGATTGTTCCGACAGCGTCGCGTTCGTGGCCGCGACGTTCGAGCGCAGCGTGCGCTGATGTTGCGCCAGATTCCGCGTACTGATGCCGCTTTCTGAGAGGCTCGAGCGGACGCGATCGAGGCGCGCGCGCTCCTGGTCGAGCTGTGTGGTGAGCGCTTTCGCGGCGCGGGCGGCCTGCTGATGCTCGCGCGTGAGAGCCCGCGAGGGCTTCTCGGCGGCCTGCATTTCGCGTGCGAGCTGGCGCATGCGTTCTTGCGCGGAGCGCGCCTTGGCTTCAGTCGCCTGCATGCCGCGGCGCAGGTCGCGGAATTCGCCGACACGCTTCTGCGTGTCGCCGAGTTCCTTGAGGCGCGCGCGCGCGTCGCGCAGATTGTTCACGAGCTGCCGATTGCTACCGACAACCTGCTTGATCGGCCGGCTCGCCTGGTCGAGCGCCTTGAGGACGACCTCGAGGCGCAGAGAGCGGCCGGCGCTCATTCGTCGCCCCGTTCGTAGCGGACGCGCGCACGCTCGCGCCAACCCATCAGTTCAGGCAGGGGCATGGCCTCCATGACGGCGGGCGTCCAGTTGAACACGAGGGCGATGTCAGCCATCACGTCGTCGACGTCTCGCGGGATGCGTCCATTTTCGACGAGCTGGGCACCAAAAAACCGGCGACTTCCGTGCCGAGCTGCACCAGGTCGGCCGGATCCAGGCGCATGACGTCCTGCTCGGTCAGAATCGGATTGCTGATGCGTGGGATAACCTTCGACAGCGCGATAACGTCGAGCTGCAGCACATCGGTGAGCGTGACGCCGCGCAGCGCGCCCGAGAGCGGTTTGGTCAGCGTGACCTCGGCGATCGTCTGCTCGCCGCGTTGGATCGGCGTATCGAGGGTGACGCTTGCGGATTGGTTTTTCTGCATGGTGTGGTTCCTGGTAGGAGAGGGGTTAGCGGGCACAGTGAGCTGGCCCGCCAATGCGATTACAGGCCGATTGCGCTGCGCTGCTGCGCCAGGCGATCCTCGCCGCCGACCATTTCGACGAAGTTGACGAAGTCGATCTCGACGAGCGTTTCGCCGTTTACGACCAGCCGGTAGTACGAGAGGGACATCGAGCCCTTCTGCTCGGCGTTGTCGCCAGCCTTCGCAGTGCCTTGCTCGATCTCCTTGTAGCGCCCGCGCACGTACACCTCGACGGCGTCAACATCGCCGGTGTCGTCGCGTTGGTAGGCGCCGGCGAAGCGCACGGTGACACCGTCGTGCTTGGACGTGCCCCAAGTCTTGAACGTGGCAGCGACGAAGCCGCCCATCGTCACACCGAGTTCGAGCTTCTCGTTGCCAAGGTCGATATCGACCGGGCCGTTCATGCCGCCACCGCGATATTCCTCCATCTTGCGCGACAGCTTCGGCAGCTCGATCTCGGGCACCTGGCCGACGTACGAGACGCCGTCCTCGAACACGTTGAAAGCCTTCAGTTTGGATGGCAGAGCCATTGCGATTTCCTATGGTGAGCGGGCGCCGTCAGACGGCGATGCTTTCCGCGAACTTGAGCAGGTAGCGGTCGGTGATCCGCTGGCGGAACGTCAGATCCTCGAGCGGCGGAACCGGGCAGAAGTCGTAGTCGAGGAAGCCCTGGCCGGCCTTCAACGAATCCTTGTCGTTGGCGGCCGGGTCGAACCAGCATTGACCGTCGATGATGTAGCCGGCGGTTTTCCACGAGCGGAACCTCGCGTTGACGCTGTCGACGATGTCACGGATCAACGTTCGGCTCATGGGCTTGTCGACCGCCCACATATGCGCCTCGGCCATCGTGTCGGCGATCACCTGCGCGGTGCGAACGTAGTTCTCAAACGCCCACAGCTTGTCGGCGGAACAGGTGCGCGAGCCCCAGAAGCGGTAGCCGTCTGCGTTCACCAGCGTCGTGACGTCGTGACTGTTGAGGTAGCCCGCGTCAGTGTTCGGATCCTGCAGATCCCAGAACACGTCGCGGCTGATGCCGGTGACGCCGTTGACGGGCACGTTGGAGATCGTCTTGTGCCAGCCGATCTCTTCGTCGATCTTCGCGCGCATGCCGAGCGCGCGGGCCGTCGCCCAGGTGATGTCTTCCGCGTTCTTCGAGGTATTCCAGTTCACGAAGTCCGGCCAGATCGTCATCAGCTCGCGTTGCCCGAAGTTCTGGCGGTACGCGGTCACGTCCTCCTTCGTTTTCGAGTCGCCCGCACTGACGTAGCCGAAACCGCGCAGCTTTTGCGCAATGGTCGCCAGTTCGGTCGCGACCGGCAGCGTATCGAGGCCAGGACAGCCGAGCACGCGCGGCTTCACGCCGAGCTTGGTGTTGGCCGCGAGCAGCGCCTTCATGCCGGTGTACTGGCCGTCAGCAGTCGCCCCGCCGATCACGGCCGAATTCGTCTCGTCGGCGCTTTTGCCGCTCGGCACGCGCACGGCAACGATCACGGGCGAAGTCTGCGCTGCGATCGCGTCGAGGGAGCGCGCGAGCGTGCCCTTCGTGCCGGCCTTGCCGATCGCGGACTGGACGTTCGTGATGAGAACCGGACGGTTCTCGGGGAAGGTGGACGCATCGGCATCGTCGCCGGTGCAGACCATGCCGATCACGGCCGTACTGACCGTTCGGATGGGGCGCGTTCCGTCATCGACCTCGATGACGCGTACGCCGTGGTGGTAATCGTTAGGCATGCAATCTCCCGGAAGTGAGCGTCCTGAAAGATTGCCCTTCGCGCGCGCGGAGATCACGTGCGGGAGGTTGTACACGGAAGCGGCACAACCGAAACAGCCGCCGGCGCGCGCGATCGCCGCCGGCGGCTGCAGCAGTAGTTACGCGGCCGCCGGCAGCTCGTCGAGTTCGGCCAGGCGCGCGCGCGCGATCTCGTGATACGCGGGCTCGAGTTCGCAACCGATCCAGTTCAGGCCGGCGCTCTTCGCCGCGGCGAGGAACGTGCCCGACCCGGCGAACGGATCGAGGACGACGCCGCCAGCAGGCGCGAGGCGCACGACGTCGCGCGCGAGCTGCGACGGCTTCTCGGTCATGTGGCGTTTCGGATGCGCGAGTCGTTCAGCGAATACGCCGGGCAGATACACGTCGGCGCGGCGCACGGCGCCCTTCGTGGCCCAGACCAGGAACTCGGACTGTTGCGCGAAGCCGCCCGCGCGCGGGCGAGTGCGGCCGCCGGTTTTGTCCCATACGGCGACGCCGCGCCAGGTGAACCCGGCCGCCTGGATGGCGTCCGTCAGGCTCGGGAGCTGGCGCCAGTCGACGAAGCACGCCAGATGCGCCTCGTTGCGGCAGACGCGGTATGCCTCAGCGAGCCAGGTCATGCACCAGAACGTCCACGAGCGTTGATCCTTGTTGTCGTGGTGGAACTCCGGATAGAGGTCTTGCGACTGGCTGACAAGGTATTTTTTCGATGGTGACTGCGTGCGTGCCGCTGTGTGCGTGCCGCCCGACGAGTAGGGGGGATCCGTGAAGACCAGGTCGACGCTGTTGTCGGGCAGCTCGCGCATGACGTTCAGCGCGTCGGTACGGTGCAGGCGGTTGATCAATTCCGCGGGGATGGTGTGTTGCATGGGGTGAATCCCTTGTCGGAGGCTCGGTGGCCTGCGGGTAAGGGGCGCTCGGCCCTCATGACGTTCATCGCGCCGCAGCGCGGGCATTTGATGTTGAGCCGGATGTACTCGCCGGCGCCGAGTTTGCGGTTACAGCTTCCGCAGCGAATGTCTTGCATTGCGTGATTCCTGCTTGTGCTAGGATGCCGGCGCCTCTCGAGAGGTGTCGCGGCCCTGGCCAATCCTGCAGGTCTGCTCTGCGGGTGCGGGGCGTGCAAGATGTTCCTGCATCTCGCACGTCGCCGCGTCCTTTCCTTCCTACGTCGCGTTACGTGACGATCTCCCCATCGGCGAACATATACCGGTCGAACGTGCCGTAGGGCGCCGGCACGTCGGTAGTCTTGCTGTCGCCCTCGGGCTTCGGCTCGACCAGGCGCTTCTGGACATACGCGAACGCGCCCTCGTTGTCTTTCGGCATACCCGAAACGGAAATCGACTGACCGCCCTGCAGCGGAAGCTTGCCCGCCTTGAACGCTTCTTCCGAGACGTAGCTCTGGACGGTCGCGATCGTCACTTTCGTCGTTGCATCGATCGATACGTTGCCCACGACGTGGTAGCTCACCGGCGCGCCGGTCGAATCCAGAACGAGTGCTTTCTTGATTGCCATGTTGTTCCCTTCTCAGTGTCAAAGTGGGCGGATGCCCGGTTGTTCAAACTCGTCAGCGCACTGTTACGTGCCAGGTGCAGCGGGCCATTCGATATTCGGAAACCCGGCCTGGTCGGGCAGGTCGCGCAGTTCGCGGCGATACCGCAGGACATCGCGGTATTGCTCGTCGGTCAAAGTGGTGGCGATTCCTTCGTCAACCTGGTCGCGATGTCTCGTGACGATGCGATCGCTTTCATCGAGCAGGCGCTTCCGCTTCCTTCGTGCGACGTCGAGAACTTCCTCGATCGAGCGAGGCCGATGCTCGACGAACGCGGGCCGGCCCTGCTCACAAAGCGCCATGCACTTCCCCTGCGACTGCCCGTCGAGCAGCGCCGCATGGTCGTCGTCACTGATTTTGACCACTCCTTCTGGAATCTCAGCCTTCGAGTGAAATGCCTCGTCGTAGAAGGAGACGATGCGCCGTTCATCGTCCAGTCGTGCGTACTTTTGTCCCATGTCACCACCCCATTGCAGTCCAGAAGAAGCCGGTAATTCGTCCGGATCCAGACGATTGAACGAACGGTTGCCATTGATCGTTGTTCCACCACACGGCCTGAACCCACTCGTCTGATTGAATCGTGGCGCTCGTGTTGCAGCCCGTAGCGTTGAGGCTCACGATCGCGCCGGGGAATCGAATGGGGAACGTGATCGCGCCCGGAGCCCCTTCGCCCATGTCGCCGCCTACATAGCCCCACTGAATGATGAAACCGCTTGGATGCCGCCAGAAGCCGTTGCCACTTCGGTTGAATGAGAGATCAAGATTCCCGCCGAAAAGGGCACTCACATACTTTCCTGCCCACTGCATCCAGATGTTGCCGTCGCCCTGGTAGGTCGATCCGCCGATATGCAGGTTCCCGTTATCTTCGAAGAACGCCGGTACGCTGTTGTATGCGCTGTTGATGAGTTCAAGACCACCGCCGCGTCGCGCGCGCAAGTACGTATTCCAGCCGTCTGCCGCGCGAAGCCCGATATCGGCATCCCAACCGTCACGCTTGAGAACGAGGCGGTCATTGAAGATGGATTGCCCCTGCGTACGTAGGTTGAGGATCGTTGCGGAGTTGTCGGCCCCGGTCACCGTGATTACGTTTGCCTTCCACCCACCGGACGCGTCCATAGTTGCCCACGCCGAATAGCCTTCTCCACCGTTCTGCATCGAGCCATGAAACCAGCCCAAACCAGTGCCGTTCGGGCGAGACAGAACCAGCCCTTTTGCAGTCTTGGTGTCGGGCTGTTGCACGCGAAGGTCGCCGGTCATGGTGTCGCCGTATCGACTTACGCGTGTGTTGGGATCGAAATTAGACGGATCCCATACGCGCGCGCCGTTCACATAGAACCCGCCTTTCACGTCCCACTTGCCCGTGCGGAAGTCGTAGAAACCGTTCACTGAGCCGTCATAGGTTTTCATACCCATACCGTTCCAGCCGAACATCGCGAAGTTGTGCTTGTCGTATGCTGCGCCGTCTCCGTTGCCGATCTCGAAGCCACTCTTCGATCCGCCGTATGACTGGACGTACAGCGCTGCCTGCATCGTGCCGCCGACGTTCTTGTCGAGCGGGGTGAGGTTCATGCTGTCCCAGGGCGTCGCACCAGCGAATGAGGGGCGCTTCATGAAGCTCACGACCTGATTTCCGCGCGAGATTTCGAACACTCGGTTCTGGCCCACGGCGTCATCGGCCCATGCAGTCACGGCGAAATCATCCGTGTCCGTCTTGCCGAAGGCGAAGCGCGTCTTCGCGCCGTTCTTGAAATAGATGGTCGCCCACGACGATCCGCCGTCGACCGCATAGCCGCGCCCGCGAATCAGTCCTTCTGCATTGAGGATCGAGCCATCATCAGCAGCGTTGCCGACCAATACGCGTCCCCCATTCGGCATCAGAAACATATTTCCAGCGGAATAGCCGGCGCCGCGTGAAACAGTGAGCACGTTCTGCGAAGCGGAATACCCATCATTTACGGTGCGGATGCCAAACCCACCCGCACCGTCGTGCAAGAGTTCCCATTGCTTTTGATCGACGGCGCCACCTTCACGACGTAGGACGATCGACGTTTGGTTTGTCCCGCCACCGTTGGACGCGATGAGCGCCCCGACGCCGCTAACCCCCTTGACTGATCCACCGGCCGACAGACCCCTGGCCACGTTGACAGCGCCTCCGAAATTCGCGCCTGCGCCTGTTCCATCGATTGCCACGACGCCGTCGTTAAGCCCCCACTGGAAGGGGCGGAAGGCGTTGCCTGCACCGTATTGATCCTTGGCGGCGGTCTGCATGAGGAACGCGTTGGCCCCGTCCGCTCGCAGAAACACGCCGAAGTCGCCATAAACGATACGCAGTCCGTTCGCGCTCTTCGACTGGAATTCCCCCGTGAAGCGGGCATTGCCCGCAGCCTGCAGGACTGTTGCGCCGTCGTCGGCCGCTGCCCCAAGCGTCATCCGTCCACCGGGATAGAACCGCGCGACTTCAGAATTGCCAGCAACCAGTTGCAGGACGCCGCTTGGGCTCTCGCTGCCGATCGATACGTGCCCGTTCGAGCGAAAGTAACTCCAGGCGGCGTCGCTGTTGGCCCACGCTGTAGTCTTGCCGCTGCCGAATCGATGCAGTCCGCGCGTAACGGCGTTGCCTCCGACCTGCAACATACTGCCATCGTCGGCTGGCGGGCCAATGATGACGCGATTGGCATCGCCCGCGAGGAACCGCATGGTCTCGCGTCCGTTGTTTGTCACCCCAAACACACCATCAGCAATATGGAAAAAGCCGGTGTCGGGTGCGCCGTCGTTCACGAACGAAATGCCCGGTTCTGTCGCGCTACCTTCCGCCGCGCGAAACTGCCCGGACATCGTGATACCGGTCGTTTGAGCCGGGTTCGGCAGGTTCCCTGCATGCCACACTTCGCTTCCACTGCCGACGACCAGATTCTTCTTCGTGAAATCGAATGCGAATAGCGCGCCCGTGGACGGGAGGTAGAACCCGGCTTGCGCCGCGTTGCCG
This sequence comes from Burkholderia sp. HAN2018, assembly GCF_024704855.1. Lineage (NCBI taxonomy): Bacteria > Pseudomonadati > Pseudomonadota > Betaproteobacteria > Burkholderiales > Burkholderiaceae > Burkholderia > Burkholderia sp. HAN2018. The sequence continues at coordinate 43,249 of NZ_QOBB01000010.1, forward strand.
AAGAAGTACCCGCCGCTCGCACCGATGAGCATGCGCCCTTCGTTTCCGCCATTCCGAAGGTTCAGCATGCCCTTGACGTTCAACTGACCGCCGACGTACGTTCCGGCCCCCGTGTCGTCGAGCGACAAGACCCCGGTGGCGACGTTGACCGTGATCGGCCGAAAGTCGTTCCAGGATGCACCGTATCCGCTGCCGTTCGAGAGCAGCACGTAGAAATTCGATCCGTCGTTTCGCAGCAGCACATCCTTGCTGTTCATCAACCGGAAGTTCGCACCACCTGCGTCGAGGCCGCCGGAGGAAACTCCTCCACTGAAGGCACCATTGCCACCGACCTGAAACGCATTCGCGGTGTCGTCGTTCCGATTGCCGACGACGATCCGACCACCGTACGTGATCCGCATGGCGCGAACCTGATTCGCGTCGCTGTTGGAGTCGTTCGGCGCGCGGTTGATCCAGAAATCCAGATATTCACGACCCCACGTGCCGGCGTCGTAGCCGGCGCGCATCGACGCAATGAACCGTTTGTTGGTGTCCGTCGTTCCGGCTGCGAATGTCCCGTGAAAGCGGATCTTCGCCTCGCGATTCAACGCGCCGGATGCCCCGGCAATGGTGAGCTGCGCGTCTTGGTCGGTCGACGTCGACGTGATGCTGACGGGGCCGGTGAGCTGCGGGCGCACGAGCGGCGCATAACGCGACGCTGCAGTCTTCGGCGTCACGGCGCGCGTGTCGTCTGCACCGTCGTCGACTTCGGCTTGCGTCGCCAGCTCGACAACGCCCTTGCGCTCGGTAGTCGCCGGCGGATTGAGGAACGACGTCGACCCGAACACCAGTTTCGACACGTCGATCGAGGCGAACACAGTATCGGCAGCCAGCAGCAGCATCGAGGCCGGCGCTTTTTCGAGGATCGGATCGTTCTGCACATAGACGCCGAACAACACGCCGTTGTCCAGGTACAGCCCGAACCCGTACAGCTTGTACTGGTCGACGCTGTCGTCCTGGATCACGATGTGGATCGTGTCCTTCGCAACCGTGTCGCCGCCGAACGTGGTGATGCGCTTCAGCTCACTCGGCAATGCGGCCATGTCCGGCTTGTACGCGAATGGTGCCGTGGCGAGGCCAATCTGCGTGACCTGGCGCGCAGTGGTTCCGGTGTTGCCGGGTGCCACCAGTGCGGCGCGGCCGGCGTCCGTGATGTAAATGAGGTTTCCAGCCATGTCGGTTAGTCCGTGAGAGAAAGGCGGCGATAGACGGCCGCGCGCACGCCGCATGCGACGCCGATCGAGCCGTGCATGCTGAAGCCCTGCGTGAAGGTGTAGTGGGCCGTTCCCCGCTTCGCGCGATCGACCTCGGCCCGGATGTCGTTGACGTACTGCGCCGTGGCGGGCACGCCGTCACGCGCACCGACCGTCATCACGATCTCGAATGTGCCAGGCACACCTCGGGGCGTTTTCTCGAACCACTCGCGCATGACCACGTTCGCGCCGAAAGACGCGCAGACGTCGCGAACAGCGTCGGCCGTGCCCTTTTTGCGGGCGATTCGGATCGCGGATTTCACGCGCGCGCGCTTCACCTGCTCGGGCCATTCATCGCGCCAGGTGTCGACGCCCATGTGCCAGGCGAGCCAGGGGAGGAAGCGCAGCGGGATGCGGTCGGGATCCATCAGCGTGTCAATCTCGACCGGGATGTCGAGAACGTCCGCATTGGTTTCAGCCAGGCGCCGCTCGAGCGCCGTCGCGTTCCGTGGCAGCAGGGAGGGGGCGAACTTAGTCATCCGCGACCCCACCATCCATCAGCACGATTCCCGTGCAATACGGTGCCTGGTCGATTGCGATCGGCACGCCTTCGGCCGGCGTCTCGAGCAGCACCTTCTGGACGCCGGCGACGCGTATCGACGCGTACAGGCCGTCTTTCGTAATCTCGGAACCAGGACGGTGCATCGATTCGGCGAACTGCTGCGTCTTTTTCTGCGCTTCGGCGAGCGCGACCGCGCGATCCGGGCCATCGAAGAAGCGCAGCGTCGCGCGGATCGCGTACTTGACGATCTTCGCGCTCTGCACGATCACCTCGTCGGCCTGCGGCCGCTTCTTCTCGAGCGTCTTCTTGACGATGTCCAGCAGCTCCTGGCTGGCCGTGCCGTCACCTTCGCGCGACAGAACCGTGACGATCATCACGCATGGCGACGGGCTGTAAGCGGTGGCCGCTTTCACGCGCCCATCAGCGGCGCGCGTATGGAATACGTACGCGTCCGTAGGGCCAGCGACGGAGAAGCCGCGGGGCGCGAGCTGGATGCGTTCGCGTAGGCTGTCGTCGTCCTCGTAGACAGGATCGATACCCTGATCCGGGTTACCCGGCGAGATCAGCAGCCGGTCGACATCGAAGAGGGCGCCGATGTGCTCGAGCGTGGTGCGTTTCGCATACGCGAGCAGAATGCCGCGCGCCTTCTCGTTCATCAGCCCGAGCAGGAGCATTTTTTCGTATGCGGCTTCCTGCAGCAGCTTCACCATCGGCTCGGATTCGAGCTCGAGCGCTGCCGCGATCTCGGCTTGCTGTTCTTTGGGGTACAGCGACACCAGGCGCGCCTTCTTCTCGGCCAGGATCGTTTCGTAGTCGAGTTCTTCGACAATGTCCGGGGCCGGGAGCTGAGACAGATCGATCGGCGTGGTTCTCATGCCGCACCTCGGCCGGTCGTCGCCGGCAGACGAATGGAGAAGGACGCGCCCGCACGCGGCCCGTCCGTGCGGTCGCCTTGCAGCTCGAGCACGGCGCCGCCGTCGATGCCCGTACTACTGAAATCGACCTGGTTGACCTGGATGCGTGGTTCCCAGCGGGTAAGGGCCATGACGGTCGCAGCCATGACGCGCATGCGCATCACGGGATTGACGGGGCCGTCGATCAGCTCGGGAAGAAGCGAACCGTATTCACGGCGCATCACGCGCGTGCCGAGTGGCGTGAACAGGATGTCGGCGACAGACTGCTCGATGTGGGCCTGGCCGGCGATCGCGCGGCCGGTGCGTGCGTTCATGCCGATCATGCGGCACCCGGGATCGGTTTCGACGTGGTAGCGAATTCGCCTTGTGCCTTGTGCGGGTGCTCCACGAGGCTGACATTCCGCGACCGTACGTCGACGTCCGCGGTCACCGTGCCAGTGAAGTGCGCACTACCCTGAATTTCGATCACGGAGCCACCGCCGCCCGCGCCGCGCCCATCCTTGCCGGTCGCGCCCGATTCGAACGTAAGCGGCCCCTTCACGAGCAGCGCGCCGGTCACGGTCGTATCGTCTGCGTCGATCGTGACGGATTTCGCCTTGACGGTCGCAGTGTTGGTTTCGATGGTGACGCTGCCGGGCGCGATGACATGCACGGTTGCGCCAGCCGGCAGCTCGGCAGAAAGCGCGTGCGTGGCGAAGTCGTATGTCACGCGGGCGGTGTCGGGGTAGACGCGGACGTGCTGCGTCGGGCTGGAGCTGGGCGCATCGTGGCCGTCGCAGTAGACGCCAGGGAGGAAGAGGGCGGTCGTCGGTTCGCCGGACGGGCAGAGCAGCAGCCCCGGCTCGCCGCGTGAGGGCGGATCCCAGGTGATGCTGTTGCCGGTGCGCGGTGTGAGCCAGCGGATCCAGTCGGTTTGGAGGCCGCCCGATTCCACACGAACGCGGCGAACATCGTGATCGATGTCGATCACGGTGCCCTCGCGCAGCATGCTCTCGAGTCGGCGGTTCAGGTCGGCAAAATCATCCATGCGGCGAGGATGCCGCGCGCGCGGGAGAGGGTCACGCGGATGTGGTTGTGGCGAGGAGGCGCACAACAAAAAAGCCCGCCGGTTGCGATGCGGCGGGCTCCTACTTCGTAGCAGATATCACGCGAAGAAGTCTTCGGTGTTGACTGTCGTGAGCTTGTCCTGAAGGGCGGTTAGCACGATATGGCAGATCTCGTAGATGATGTCGTCGTCAGTTAGGCGCGGGCGGTCGGTCACGGCAGATTTGTTGATCGCGGTGATGAAACCTCCCCCGTCGAAGTTCAGGGACGTGATCCGCGACGCCGTTGTTTTACCATCCGCCAAGACTCGAACGGCGAAAAACGTCGCTTGAGCGGCAAGCTTCCCATCGGTGCGCACGTGTTCCACGATGCCTATTATTTTGCCGTGTGGCGTACGGATGTCGATTGTGCTGTTCTCGAACGTCGCCACGGCAGACACACCCTTCGAAGTGAAGGCGCTGTCGCTTAATTCCCTTTCCATGGTTCTGAGGAGTTTGTCGACATGGTGGTTCAACTTCACACCGTGGTGCAAGACTTCAAATGTTCCGTCGACTGTTCGAGCGTCGATAATTTCCAAGATGGTCTCCTTCGATGGAATAGCCATTCTGACAAGTCGTCAACCTCCTAACAAGTACATGACGTACATCAGGGTGTGGCTGGCCTATTGCGCCACAAAGTCGAAAACCAGGTCAGCGATACGATCGATATCCGCGTCGGCCAGGCCGAGTAGCTCGCGCGCGGGATACTTCACGATCGGCCCCTTGTTGCGCCGCACGCGATCGCGTAGCCCCTCCTGGTGCACGCGCGCGATGCGCTCGACCTGTTTCGTGAAGTGCAGTGCGGCCACGTCCGCGCTCGACTCGGTCTTCAGGAATCGCGCCGTGCGCAGCTTCGCGAACATGGCGCGGCGGATCCGCCCCTTCTTGCGGCGCGCCTGCGGCTTCCGCGGCTCGTACGGGCTTCCGTCAGGATTACGCGCCTCGCCGATTCGCCGGGAATGACGTCGACGCAGCTCGGCGGCCAGCCCTTTCGCCAGGAGCGCGCGCTGCGGGCTCGTGAGCTGGCCGAGCAGGCCGGCCGCCCAGTCTTCGGCCCGTGAGAGGCGATCGGCCATGCGGTCAGCCTGGGATTGACGGTTCCGCGAAGTGGCGGATCTCGTAGCCTTCCGGCTTCTCGAGCACACCCACGCGTTCGGTCAGCTTCAACAGGATCTCGACGTCGGATTTGCCGTTGTCGAGCAGCTCGGCCTGGAAGCGGAAGCCGTCGCGGCATAGCTCGCGGTTGAGCAGCATCTCGGGCTGGTTCACCTTCAGCCATGCGATCACCGGGACGATGAGGTGATCCGCGTGTCCAGCGTAGTCTGTCACGACGACGTCGAGCGTGTACGCGTACTCGAATGACAGGGAGTTCGCTGCCGTGGTCGCGATCGAGCCGTGTTCGATGAACACGTGCAGACGATCGGGATTGCGCGCGAACTCGGGGATCGCGGCGGTCAGCGCCGCGCGCAGGCTGTCGGGCTTGTTCATGGCTTCGACTCCTCTGCCCCGCGCAGACGCGCCTGCAGCGCGATCAGTTGCTCGGCATTTTCGTGACAGGTCGTGTAGTTGTCGGCGACAGTGCCGGCGACGGCAGAGAGTGCAATTCCCGCGGGGGCCGCATCAGTGCTTCCGGGATCTCCAACCTGCACGTTGGTGGCGGCTGCGTCGTGCACGCGCACAAAGCCGACAGGGACAGTGCAAGCACGATCGGCTTCGCGATCGACATAGACAGGAACCTCCTTGATGATCGTGTCGCCCTTGCCGCGGACGACCTGGACGCGGTCGACGTACTTCGTGACGACCTGGACATTGAGGCGCGCCTGATCGCGTTCCGCCGTTCGGTCATGGATCTGGCGCGCGAGGTCGGCCGCATGCTCGCCGGCGTCGACCAGGCGCGCATGCTGAATCGCGATCGCGGCGGCCGCCGCGCAGAGCGCAATGAGGCAGACGACCAGGGCGCGCGCGGTGCCGGTCATGCCGCCTTCGCCTGGCTGTAGCGGCCATATGCCCGCTCAAGCTTCACGTCGTACAGGTTTTCGGCGTACGCCCTCCCGTTGTAAAGCTCGGCGAACTTCGCCCACTTCTTGGCCCGGAGCGCGGCGAGCATCGTCTTGTCGTTCAGGATGAAGCGGACGAACGCCTCGAGCTGCTCGGCCTCGCTCACCTTCATCGCCTCCACGAACGCGAACACGTCGGGGTAGCCAAGCGTCGACCAGTGGAAGCCCATGATTTGAAAGGCGCCCCAGCTCGCCGCCTCGAGCGCACACGCGGCGGATATCTGCTGCGCGTTCGCCAGGCGCCCATATTCCGCCGAGTCGCCGGCGTAGCCGCCGCGCTTCGGGTTGACCAGGGCGGGGTACCTTGCAGCGAGCGCGTCGGCGTCCATGCCAGCGGCCGCGAGCTGGCGGTACATGATGTGCCGTTCGAACAGGATCACGGGCCGCCCGTCCGGGAGGAATCCCGAGCCCCGCGATTCGACTTCGTTGACGGCGCGCACCGATGCGACGTCTACCTGCAACCGCTCGGCCGCGCGCTGCAGATCCGCATCGGTAAGGTGCCGCGGATCGCGCTGGCCGGCCGCGAGAGTTGACCAGGTCTTCGCGCCGGCAATTCCGTCCGCGACCAGGCCGTGAGATGCCTGGAACGCCAAGACGGCGCCGCGAGTCGCGTTTCCGTAAATTGCGTCTGCGTCTATGCGCGCGCCGGCGTTGATGAGCTGGCGCTGCAGGTAGCTGACGTCGGCGCCGCGGTCGCCGAGGCGAAGGGTCTTATACATGGCGCCCCCAGAGTTTGAACTGCAGCACGCGCGCGATCAGCGACCCGCGCGGATCACCGCAATGGAACAGCTCGACCACGTTGCCGCGCACCCCGAAGACGGCCAGGCAGAGAACGGCGACCAGGAAGGTATCGCCGAGGCTCGCCGGCGGCAGCGTGCCGAACGCTGCGCGGATCGGCGCGGCGCCGGCAGCGACGGCCAGCGCGTAGGCCAGGCACGACGCGAGCGGCCGGTGCGCGCCGGTGCCGCGGCGGAATGTCACGAGGCGCAGTGCGAGCGCCGCGCAGAGCAGGGCGTAGACGTACGTGAGCATCACTTTTCCTTCCCCCTGAACGCGTTGAGTAGGCGATCGGGCGCGTCGGCCTGGGCGATCAGCCAGAGCAGCAGCTTCACGACGAGCGCGGAGGCGATCAGCGCGCCGATGCCGGCGTGCACTTCGATGCGCGTCGGCAGCACGGCGTCGAGCGCGGCCGCGAACAGATCGGCCGTGAGGCAACCGGAGACGAACGAGATCACGAAAAACGCGATGCGCTTCGGGATCGACGGATCCGCGGCGGTCATGACGAACAGCAGCGAGCCGGCGAAAGCGCCCATGACGACGTTGGCGTCGACGCCGGGAAAGAGCGACAGCGTTGCGACGCCGAGCGCCGCGGCCGTCGCGGACGACGTGGAAATAGGTTCAGCCATCTTCAGTCCCATAACTGGAGCCGCTCGGCGCTGGATTGCGCCGCTTGCGGTACTTCGTCGGGCAGCTCGACGAGCAGCCCGTGAGGCAGGATCGGGCCGTACTGTGCGAGATCCGGGTTGAGATCCAAGACGAGCTCGACGACGCCGCGCGTGCGGCCGAGTGCCCGCCAGCAAAGCCCGTCAACCGTTTCGCCCTGCAGCGCGCGCACTTCCATCAGATCAGCTCCACCGTGACGCGCGGCCGGCGCAGCAGGGCGCTGATGGCCCATCGCGCGTCGCGGCGCAGCTCGTCACCCTGCGGCTCGAGTTCATCGGCGCGCCTGGCTCCTTCGCCGGTTGTGTCGTAGTCGCGATACCGCTCGATGAGCGAGGCTTTTGCCAGGCAGTAGATGGCGCGGCGGTAGTGATGCAGCAGTGCGCTTTCGCCGTCGAGCTGGTCACCCGGCACGTCGGCGAGCCGAGCGGCGCCGGCGGCCTGCCAGGTCGCGCGCGTGTCGCGTAACTCGTCGTTCACGCTGGCGATCGCGTCGAGCAGCTCGTGGCGCAGGCGTGTGTCCGTCACGGTGCCGTCGAGGCGCATCGTGTCGCGTGCCTGCTCGAGCGCCACATCGGGATAGAACGGATCGTTCTTGATCGGCTTCGCCGGTTCCGCTTCCGCCGGTGCGCGTGGCAGTGGGGGCGTCGAGACAAAGGACATGATCGGGCTCGTCTGGTGAATAGAAGGAGGCGGTGGACGGGGCTTTCGCGCGGACAGTGCCGGCTTCGGCCCCGTGCCGCCTGGTGCGTGGGCTACGCTCGGTGTCAGCCGCCAGGGCCGGACTGGTCGCCGGCGGCCGTGTTCTTCAGCTCGCGCTCGAGCCGCTCGATGTCCTTCTTCACGCCGACATTCGCGAAGAGCTGCAGCGCGCGGCGCAGGTGCTCGAGCGCGCGCGGCGGATCCGTCTCGGTGAGGCCGTAACCGATCGCCTTGTTCAGCTTCGCGCGCACCTCGTCGGGCATGTCGGCATCGGCCGTGAGCCGGCCAATCTCGACGAGCGGTTCGACCTGGATCGATTCGCCCGCGCGGTTCGCGCGCAGCGCCGCGTCGGCGAATTCCTCGACGAGCAGGCAGGGCGTGCTGCGCTTGAACTGGTCGGGCAGCGTGAGGCCGTGCTGCAACGCATAGGCGCCGATCTTGAGGGCGCCCTGGTAGTCGCCGCCGTCGATGCGCCACACCATGATCGTCATGAGGACATCGTCCTGGGCGCCGGCGCCGCCGGCCAGGACGCCGTCCACCCACGCGTCATACGCGGGCAGGAACTGGCGCTTCAATGCGGCCTTGCGCTCGACCGACTCTACGGCCTTCAACGCACGCCGGTGGTCGTCGAGCTGCGCGAGCATCAGCGTGTAGGCCGAGTCGTCTCGCAGCGTGCCGACGCCCGCCGGCGCGCCGCGCGCGGCCTTCGCCGCAACGCTGCGTTGGAAATGCTGGCGGAAGCGGTTCGTCATGCGCCGGCCTTGGGAGCGTCCGGAGCGTGGTCGATGTCGACGAACTGGATGTTCTCGACGACGCAGCCTGCACCGTATTCCTCGATCACGTACGCATCGTTCGAACTTTCGTAGTTCTCGATGCGGTCGCGCTTCGGGTTGTCCATCAGGGCACGCCGGCGGGCGGCGATTTGCCAGTAGATCGACAGATTGTCCAGACGGGTGACCATCAGCGCGCGCGGCGGGAAGTACGGCACACGCACGGCCGGCAAATTGCCGATGCGCTTCTGCGACGTGATGACGTCGGCCGCGAGCGTTTCGGTCGGCGGCTGATCCTTGTTGATGATGGGGAAATACTTGTCCTGGAGCAGCTCGCGACCACAGATCACGACGAGATTCGGATCCTCGACAAACCACGGATCGAGCAGCTCGTTCGTCGCATTGACGACCACTGCATCGAGGTTCTTGAATTCTTCGGCCTTGCCGATCTTGACGCCGGGAATCACGCGTTCGGGCGCGTTGTCGCGGTATTGCTGCAGCCAGCCAATGTTGACGTCCTGCAGTAGCGGGTTTGCCGCAAGATTCGTGTCGGCCGCGACCTTCGTGCCATTCCAGCCGATCATGATGCGATCGAGTGCTTGTCGGCGAATGAACACGTCGCGCAGGCGCGCCTGGAAATCCGAAAACTTCGCCCAGGCATCGATAAGCTGGTAACGCACATGCGTATCGTAGTCGGTCTTTTCGCAGCGATAGCGGTGGCTCTCGAGCGACGAGACGTCGCGGGTCTGTCGATCCTGCTTCGACGTGTCGGTACGGCTCGCGATCGGGCTCGACACGCCGAGGCCAATCTTCTCGCCTTCCATCTCGGCCACACCGTAGATGTTGATGCTGCTCAGGAACGCGCTCGATTCCTGGGTTTTCGTTTCGAGGGTTTGCTGCACGCTCGGCGCGACCGAGAACTTGACCGTTGCGTCGTTGACGCCGTTCAGTTCTTGGATGCGACCGACGTATCGGGAATAGAGCTCGCGGGTATCGTTCCGCATGGGTTCTCCGTTGGCGAAAGAGTGGTGGGGCGGGTCAGCAGTCGGTCTGCTCGGCGTTGTCGCCGCCTGTCGACATCGGGCGGTACTGCGTGCTGTTGTCGGCGCGAGAGAGCTTCACAATCAGCTCGTCGTGGCGCTTGTTGGCGTCCTTCAGCTCGCGCTGCAGACCGGCGAGTTCGGTGCTGAACTTCTCGACCTGGTCGACCACCTGGCCCTGGCTTTCAGCGATTGCGACGACCGACTTCGAAACGTCGGAGTAGCGTTGATCGTCGTTCGCTTCCTTGCGGTTCAGGAGGTTGTTCACCATCGCGAACAGCGCGCGGCCAGCGCCGCCGGCGCGCGGAGCGTCGTCCTCGAACTCGAGGTCGGCTTCGACGGCAGCACTGAAGAGGTTTTCAGGACGTTGCTTGCGCGTGTCGAATGCCTTGCTCTTCGCGCTGAATTCGAGCATTTCGGTGCCGAGGCTGGCAGGGTTGTCGGTGACGGCCAGGCCGACCAGGTACGCCTCGCCGGTGCCCGCGAAGTCCGGGTCGACTTCCATCGACGTGTAGACCTTCTGGCGTTGCTCGTTGGTCATCGCGATCAGGTCTTTCGTCGGCGAGAGCTGCGCGAACAGTCCCATCTTGCCGTTCTGCTCTTCCGTCTTCAGGGCGATCACGTCGCCGTACGCACGGAACGTGCTGTCCGGGTACAGGCCGCGGATGTGCTCCATGTTGATGCGGGCGCCGTACTTCTTCGGGTCATAGTTGGTCGCCATCTGCTCGAGCATCTTGCGGTCGATCTTGCGGCCGTCCGTCGTCGCGCCTTCGGTCGCGATGCAGAAAAATTTCGTCTTCTTCGAATCCTGTGCCATGTGCGAATCCTCTGAGAGGGCGTGGTGCTTTGTTCAGGGATTCCAGTTTCGGCAGTTCGATCAGGCGTCGCAATGAATGTTGGTTGTGCCCGCAACTGATACAACCGGATCGAGTAGGGCTCGCGCGCGCGCGTCGGTAGCCTTGCTGCATGACTGCTCTTCCCATCGATTCATCCGACGTCGATCCGCGTCGGCGTGCACGCGACCTGTACTGGCAGGGGTATCGCATCGCGCGTATTGCCGAGCTGCTCGGCGAGAAGCCGGCCACGCTCTATAGCTGGAAGAGGCGTGACCAATGGGACGACACGGAGCCGATTGACCGCGTCACGCTGTCGATGGAAGCGCAGTTGATCCGGCTCGTGATGAAGGAGAAAAAGGAGGGGCGCGACTGCAGAGATATCGACCTGCTGACTCGGCAGCTCGATCGGTTACGCAAGCGCCCCGCGAACGAGTCGAAGGTGAGCGATTCCGGGAGCGCGGGCGGCTCGCGTCGGGCGCGCAACGCGGAAGACCGCAACGCGTTCAGCGAAGAGCAGATCGAGAAGCTCAACGACGCGTTCCTCGAGTCGATCTTCGACTATCAACGTGGCTGGTATCGCGCGGGATTCAAGGAACGGATCCGGAACATCCTGAAGAGCCGGCAGATCGGCGCGACGTGGTACTTCGCGCGCGAAGCGCTGCTCGACGCGCTGAATACCGGCCGGAACCAGATCTTCCTTTCGGCCAGCAAGGCGCAGGCGCACGTCTTCCGGCAGTACATCGTCCAGTTTGCGAAGGACGCGGTTGGCGTCGAGCTGCGCGGCGACCCGATGGTGTTGCCGAACGGTGCGACGCTGTACTTCCTCGGGACGAACGCGCGCACGGCGCAGAGCTACCACGGCAACCTGTATTTCGACGAGTACTTCTGGGTGCCGCGCTTTCAGGATTTGCGGAAAGTGGCGTCGGGCATGGCGATCCATTCGCAGTGGCGCCAGACGTATTTCTCGACGCCGTCGAGCCTCGCGCATGACGCCTATCCGTTCTGGTCTGGCGCGCAGTTCAACAAGGGCCGTCCGAAGGATCAGCGCGTCGACTTTGATGTCACGCACGAGGTGCTCGCAGCGGGCCGCGCGTGTGCTGACGGCCAGTATCGCCAGATCGTGACCGTCGAGGATGCCGTGCGCGGCGGCTGCAACCTGTTCGACCTCGAGCGGCTGAAGCTTGAGTACAGCACGGACGAGTACGCGAACCTGCTGCTGTGTCAGTTCATCGACGATTCGCTGTCGGTGTTTCCGCTGTCGATGATGCAGTCGTGCTTGGTCGACACGTGGGAGGTGTGGCACGACTTCAAGCCGCTGTATCTGCGCCCGTTCGGCGACGACGAGGTGTGGATCGGCTATGACCCGTCACGCACGCGCGACAGCGCGGGCTGCGTGGTGATCGCGCCGCCGCGCTCCCCAGGCGGGAAGTTTCGAGTGCTCGAGCGGCACCAGTGGAACGGGCTGGATTTCGAGGCGCAGGCCGCGAAGATCGAGGCGATTACGCAGCGCTACAACGTCACCTACATCGGCATCGACACAACCGGCATGGGGCAGGGCGTCTACGAGCTGGTCAGCAAGTTTTTCCCGGCCGCGACGCCGATCCGCTACTCGGTGGAGGTGAAGGCCATGCTGGTGATGAAGGCGCAGAACGTGATCCGTAAGGGCCGGCTCGAATACGACGCCGGATGGACGGATTTGACCGCGTCGTTCATGGCGATCAAGAAGACGATCACGCCGAGCGGGCTGCAGGTGACGTACACGACGACGCGCTCGGAAGAGGCGAGCCACGGCGACCTGGCATGGGCGTGCATGCACGCGCTCGCAAATGAGCCGCTCGAGGGCGCGACCAGTACCAATTCTGGATTCATGGAGATTTTCTGATGTCCCGCAAGTATGGACGCGCCGCCGCGCGGCGCGCGCACAACCGCGCAGAGGCTGCGCCCGAGTCGCCAGCGGCGCCGGCCACGCGTGCCGAGGTTTTCTCGTTCGGCGATCCGATGGAAGTGCTGGATCGGCGTGAGCTGCTCGATTACGTCGAGTGCATGCGAATGGGTCAGTGGTACGAGCCGCCACTGCCGCTCGATGGCTTGGCTCGATCGTTCCGTGCGGCGCCGCATCACAGTTCGGCCATCTACGTGAAGCGCAACATCCTGGTGCAGTCGTACATCGAGCATCCGCTGTTGCCTCGCGCGGAATTCAGCCGATTTGTGCTCGAGTACCTCGTGTTCGCGAACAGCTACCTCGAGCGGCGCACAAACCGCCTCGGCGACACACTGGCGTTGACGGCGTCGTTGGCGAAGTACACACGAGCGGGTGTCGATCCCGGCCAGTATTGGTTTGTGACGAACGTGCGCGAGCCCTACGCGTTCGAGCCGGGCTCGGTGTATCACCTGCGCGAGCCCGACCTGAATCAGGAGATCTACGGCCTGCCCGAATACCTGTCGGCGCTGAACTCGACGTGGCTGAACGAGAGCGCGACGCTGTTCCGTCGGCGCTACTACAAGAACGGGAGCCACGCCGGGTTCATCATGTACATGACCGATGCGGCCGACCGGCAGGAGGACGTCGACAACCTGCGCGCGGCGTTGAAGAACGCGAAGGGGCCGGGCAATTTCCGCAATCTGTTCATGTACGCGCCGAAGGGGAAGAAGGACGGGATCCAGCTTTTGCCGATCGGCGAGGTCGCAGCGAAGGACGAATTCTGGAACATCAAGAAGGTGACGGTGGAGGATCAGCTCGCGGCGCATCGCGTGCCGCCGCAGCTCATGGGGATCATCCCGTCGAACGCAGGCGGATTCGGCGACGTAGAGAAGGCGGCCGGGGTGTTCAACGGCCTTGAGATCGAACCGTTGAAAGCGAGGCTGCGGGAGGTGAACGACTGGCTCGGGATTGAGGTCGTGCGCTTTCGTCCTTACGCGCCGCCGGTGACGTGACGCGCCGCCGCGCGCGTGCCTGCCGGCTACTTCGCCGGCCGATCAGGCGCAGCAGCCATTTCGTCGGCCGGGTAGAGCTGCAGCATCGCGCGCGCAGCTTCGACGTTTTTCGTGTGCAACCATTCGTCGTAGTCGGCCGGCCGCAGCATCACGACGCCGCGCTTCTCGTCTTCGGGCCTGTGCATCAGCCTGAACAGCGGGTGTTCGTCGGCGTTGAGCGTGAGCATGGTCATGCCGATCAGGACGCGGCCGTCGTCGCTCTGGTAGCGTCGCCAGATACCGGCGACGCAGTAAGCGCTCCAGTCGGCAAGGCCGATGCGTTGCCACACGCACGGCCCGCGATCCCATCCGCCGCCAGCTTTCTGCGTCGCATGCGGGTATGACGGCTCGACGACATACTGCGCAGGGATGAGGCAGCGCTGCCCGTCGCGCCACGCGCGCTGATACAGGCGCTTCTCGGCAACCTCTTCGCCACGCGCGTTGACGGTGTCGAACTTCTTTCGCTTCTTGCCCTTCTCGTCAAGCCTGTCCGGCTGCATGAACTTTGGCCAGAAGCCAAACACGGCCTCGGTGACGGCCGAGCCGTCGCCGTCCGGCAGTATGGCCGGTGCCCGATAGTCGGGCCACACGTCGACATCCCAAGGATCGCGGCGGAACAGGTTGCCGATGCCAATTTTCAGCTCGTTGATGCCCGGATCTTCGTTCGGTGCTTTGTAGTTGGTGCACATGACTGTCCCCCTTTTCTCGTCGGACTGGCGCGGCTGATCGCACCGTATCGGTATTCGCTGCGTGCAGCTACACTGTATAAATATACAGGTGTTGATGATGGGTAGCGAACGACCAGGCTATGGCCTCTTCCAGCCGAAACTCGACGGCCCGTGCTGGACGTGCGAGCACTGGAGCGGGTACATCATGGGCAGTGACAGGACGGCCGTATGCTTCCAGCCGGGCGCCGAGCACGTGCGCGCGATCGCGGTATCGGGCTGTGCATTCTGGGTTCGAGCGATCGGACTGGACGAACTGACGGACGCACAATGCGACGCGTTCGTGCAGCAATACCGGCCGGAATATCCGCGCCCGAAGCGCCCCCTCTGGCAGCGAAAATAACTTATAAAATGCTTGTCAAAACTTATAAGGAAACTTATAATTGTTTGCATGAACTCGATCAAATGGACTGCCAAAGCATTCAAGCAACTGCGTAAGCTGGATCACCAAGTCCAGAAGGTCATTCGTGACAGCGTAGTTACCTTAGAAGCCATGCCGAACTGCCATAACGTGAAGTCCCTGACCAATCACGAATATGATTACCGGCTCAGGGTCGGCAACTACCGGGTTCTGTTCAACTGGGACGGTGAGATCAAGGTAGTCGAAATCGAGGAGGTAAAGAAACGCGATGAACGCACGTACTAACATCCAAATCATCAACGGGCCGGACGGAGCGCCGGCCTTTGTGGTGATCCCCTACGCGGAATACATGGCGCAGCGAGACGAGGAGCGCGACCTGATTCCGCACGCAGTCGTCAGCGCAACGGTCGACGGGGCAACGCCCCTGCGCGCGTGGCGCGAATATCTCGGGCTGACACAGGCTGAAGTCGCGACGCGACTCGGCATCAGCCAGTCCGCCTACGCTCAACAGGAGAGCAGCGAGAAGCTGCGGCGGTCGACGCTTGAGAAGATCGCCGCCGCGCTCGGCATCACGGTCGCGCAACTCGACGTCTGACGAGCGGTCGGCCAGCCAAAAGCCGCCAGGTACTTCGGTACCTGGCGGCTTTTTTTCGTCCGTACCGATGTGTTGGCTTCGGCGGGCTCAGGCGCTCTCAGAGCGGCTGGCCGGCGGCCCGTGCCGCGCAGGTGCGTCAGCATGCGGCAGCCCCGTAGCGGCGCTGCTGACGCATGCCAGGGGTCATCCTGGGGTCGGATCGCGCCCCTGAGAGGCTGGCGCCGACCCGGCGCGCGCAGTTGTAGCCCCGCCCCACCTGCCCGCGAAAATGCGTGGTTTTTATGCACGCATGCAGCGGCTGCGCCGGCTCGCCCAGCATGGGCAGCGCGGCGATCGACGGGCCGATTCCTCTATGCACTTTTATGCGCCTTGGTTATGCAGTCTGCCCGTCGTCGCTTGTTCTTTACTCTGCGGCTTTGGCGCCTCGTTCCTTCACCAGGATCCACTCGGTTTTGTTGCCCTTGGGGACCATTTCCAGGATTCCCGAGTCCCGCAAGCTGTAGAACACATTTTTCATTGCATTCTCTGACTTGATGCCAGTAAGTTCTCGTCCTTGCTTATTCGTAATTCGTTCATTTTTCTTGATGAACTCAATGACCAATTCTTCTGGTTTTGCAAGCGGGGTGTGCGGAATTGTCACTACAACCGAATTTTCGATTTCCTCGATGACTGGGTCTTTAAGCTTCCATTCCTTCATTTTCTGAAAGGCTGTGTTCAAGCCTTCGCCCATATCCTTGTTTGGTGCGACTTTGTAACGCGAGAGTGTACGGACGATTTGTTTGTTTCTCGAGTAACGAACGTCCAGGATATTGTCCACAGTTACAAATCCCGGAAGACGGCCGGGGCTTTGCACTTCGATTCTATTGTCGAAGATTCGGATGTGAACATCGTCCGAAATGGAATAGTCTCGATGAATTATCGAATTTACTACGATCTCCCAAATTGCTTCTGGCGGATACGAAACCCTCTTTAGGCCGTCGACTGTCCAAATGCTAATGCTCGACATAATCTTCGAAATCGCATCGACCACTGTTTGAATAAGTTGGTACGCCGGGCCCTCATAAAGGTCCGAGGATGCAAGGTGATCTCGCTCGGGATCGTCCTCCTTCGTCTCATAGCGCGTGATACGAACGCCAGAACGAGTCGGTACCATTGCGGACGGATTGCCTGCAAACAGCACAAGGCCGCAGACTTTTGGATCCCAAGTTTTGAGATCGATTAGATTTTCGTTAACCGCGAAATTAAGGGCGTCAGTTTTCGGTGAAAAGTCAACGAGAAAGCGCTGCATCTCTGCAGAGTCAACTACTGCCTCTGCCGGAATATTGCGAACCGCAGTGTCTTCGAAAGAGGCAAGTCCTTTCGCGAATTTAAGTGCGACCAATTTTTCCGCATCTTTAAGGGGAAGTGATTGCGCTCCTTTTCGCATAAATACTTCTTTTGCAGAAGTTTGATGGACTTGGGCACTTTTGTCGACGGCTATCGACAGCACATATCCTGGAAAATCTTTTGCAACGAGAAACTCCATTGAGGCCGGTACTTGTGGTGTGACTTCATGCAGCGCTTGCAGCAGTCCATTGAAGTTCTCTATGGAATCCATGCCGCGCCACCGCTTCTCCGGAAGAGGATCGACTTTGTCGTCCTCGATGCCGATCAAAACGTCGCCACCATCAGCATTCGCGAAAGCAACGACGATCTTCTGCAGGCCGGCGCCAGATATCCCAGCCGATTTTTTGTCAAAAAAGTGGCCTTCATTGCGGTTAATCAAAACGATCGCCTCTTCTGTCGACAAGGCACGGGTAAGCATAGCGGTCTCCAGCGTGTGTATGTAATGGGTGATGACGACTCAGTGAAGCACTGTGCATCTTACCTAAGCCGCGGGCCAGTAGGCGCGGAATATGCGCCCTGCTTGCGTTTCCAATCGAAGGCCGAGCCTTGTGCGGCAAGGTGAAGACTTCGGGGAAAGAGGCAGTATTGGAAACGCGATATTTGTCTAAATAATTGTTTTTATTAATTATTTCAAGTGCTTTGTAATCATCAGGTGGCGGGTTCGAGTCCTGCAGCCGGCACCAAATTGAACGAAGGGCCGGGAGGTTTTCCTCCCGGCCCTTCGTCGTTTCAGCGCTCACTTTACTGGCCCATGGGTTGTCGTTTGTTCTGCGCAGCGACAGTTAGCCCGGCCAATCGCTTCGGCATTGCCCGATCTGCCCGGCAAATCTCCATAGCAAGAGCATACCGTTCGTCGCGGTGATGTCGAAGGTCAACTCCGAGGAGCGGGCCAGGATGATGCGCATGTTGGGCGCGGAAGTCATGCGGGTCGATCAGTTGGCGGACTCCGTTCCCGGGCAGGTGTCGCAAGGCGATCTCGAACTCGTCGACCGCGAAGCTCAGCGTATCGAAGCCGAGCGAGGTGCGTTTCGCTCCGATCAGTTTCATCGCGACGGCAACTGACTCGTGCGCTACAGGACGACCGGGGCGGAAATCCGGGAGGCGACCGATGGCCGTATCGACGGGTTCGTCGATTTTGTCTGTTCGGACGGTAGCTTTGTCGGTGTCGGCAAGCCGCTCAAGGAACGGAATTTTGCAGTTCGCTGTTATGCCGTCGAGCCGGTTGGGGCGGTGCCGATCGCGGGGTAACCTGTCACGCGACCCGAGCATCCGATCCAGGGTAGCGCCTATTCGATCAGCGATCTTCCGTTTCTGAACGACATGCGCGCAGACGGTTTTCTGCCGGTTGCAGGGGGGGGCGAACCGCTGCGGATCGCACGCGAGCTTGAGTAGAAGGAAGGGATCTTCGGCGGATTTTCGTCAGGCACGAACGTCGTGTCGGCGCGGCAGCTGCTGGCCGGCGAGATGCGTGGCAGGACGATTGCAGTGGTGGTCTGCGATTCGGGATTGAAGTATTTGTCGAAGAACCGCCGGAGCGGCTGATTGTGCGCGGAAGGGGGCGGCTTCGCGAGTGGCGATAGTCGTACCCGGGCGCCACGTTTCGAAACAAAGGGCCATGCGATATTCGCGTGGCCCTTTGTTATATCCAGGGTTTATTTCCTTGCGACGTGTCTGACAACTTGCATTGAGTTTATGGGTAAAGGCTGTTTCTGATACTGGTTTTCAAGTTGTTTGCTTGATATCTGTGAGATTTTTCCAATGATCGGATGGGTAACACTCCGGCTGATCTCGACTCCGTTCCGTTGATTGATTGCCACGATGGGTATGATGTGCAGCTCGAGTGTTTTTGCTGCACGCGGGTTTCGTGACGAATAGAGTTCGGGGGAATGGGTGAATCGATTGTCTACAGGATCGTTCCTGGGTGCGCTTCTGGCGTTTGTTGTGTTGACCGTCGTGATGGTGGTGCCGGTGCAGGCCGATACGGTGATTCAGAAAGATGCCGCTGCGTTGGATACGAGCGAAAGCGCTCAGCCGTTCATCGCACAAGTTGTCGGGTTGGAGTGGCTGAATCCATTGCAGCGACGCGACTATCCGACGGAGTGGCAGATTCTCTGGACAATGGGTCTTGTTCAGTCGAACAAGAACGACGATATGGTTCGGACGATGCCGCAGAAATTTTCGAAGCTCCAGTCAATAGGGGCGCTCGTATACGGTAACCAAGGCACGGAAACGTTCAAGGGCTTCTACCACAAATACGTCAGTAAGCTTCTTGGCCTGTTCGGCGATCGCTATGTGATGAACGCCAAGTATTTCTACACGGTCAAGTCCAAGAATAAGGATGACTGGCGTGAACTGGCGGGAATGCGTATCGAGTTTGCCATCCCGCAACGACTTGATCCGATAGAGGCGAAGACGTACTTCCAAGGCGAGTTCGTCGACAATTACGAGATTGGAAATCCGTCCGCCAAAGATCTCTGGAGCCGTGACACCCCGCCCGACGTCCACGTCAACCAAGGCGGCGCAAACGCCGGATTCACATCGCTGAACCGCGCACTGGATTACCTGCAGGCGAACCCGGACAAGAGCGCGTGGGTGATGAACTGGGACGCCCCGAGCTTCCCGCCGAAGGACGCGCAGATCAACGAGAACATGGTGGTGCTGTTCCTCGTCGGGCCGAACTTCAAGACGGAGCGCGAACCGCTGGCCTGGATCGGCCGCGCGGCGACGGGCAACGTCAAGGACTACGAGGCGAAGGCCGGCACCACGCGCACGGTGCAGGCGTGGAAAGCCACGATCGACGGCGCGGCGCGCAACGCGGGCGTGCCGGTGCCGTCGCTGAACTTCGTGGTGCATGACGCGGGCCGGGGCGGCGAAGCGGCGTCGGAGCGGATCGGCGCGTTGTCGCAGACGCTGACGGAAGTGTTGCCGGACTACAACTTCAGCAAGCAGACGTTCAATACGCCGGCGCTGCTGGGCCCGATGGGAGCGGGTACGGCGCTGACGGACGTGGTGCTGGCGATCGGCCGGGCGAATCATCTTGGCGAGAAGGTGCTGGTGGCAGGGACGACGGATGCGCAGCACCCGACAGCGGTGGTGGTGTTGCCACCGTCGAAAGTCGTGCCGATCGATGCGGACAAGGACTGGTTCCGCGCGCGTGGCGAGAACAATGCGTACCTGCCGTGGTGGGGCCGTCGTCACGACACCAGCTATGGCATGCAGGGCTACTCCTACTGACCGGATAACCGATCATGCGAGGAATCATTCGAGTGGGCGATGTCCACAGTCACGGCGGTTATGTCGAGACGGGCGCGTCGAACAGCGATGTCATGGGGCGTGCGCCCGCACGTGTCGGTGACCGCTGCACGTGCCCGTTACATGGGCCGTGCGTCGTCGTCGAGGGCGACGGGCAGTTCGATATCGAGGGGGCGCATGCGGCGTTCGAAGGTCACAAGACCTCATGTGGTGCCGTTCTGATTTCATCGTTGCCGACTTCGGCGCGCTCGTGATTCGAACGACCGGGACGGCCGAGTCGAGGTGACAGCGGGTTCGGCCCGGTTACCCGCCACGCTGTCCAGCGAAGGGCTGCGCGATGCATGGCGCAGCCCTTCGTCATTCCCGCGCGGCCCTTCAGTTGGCCGGCTGAGCGGCCGTCCCCGCACTCATCTGCACCACATGCGCGGCGCGCAGCGTATCGCCAAACATCTTTCCCATCGCCGCACCGCACTTTTTCGCGAAGCTGTCCGAATCGAGACATGTCTCCCCATCGGCGCGCGCCTTGTAGATCGGTTTGATCGTGTAGCGGGTACCGCCCGGCTTGTCGCCGGTCGCCGGGACGAGGGTTGTCGTCACATTCGATACCTCCATTTGCCACGTCGCGCTGATGGGCGTGCCGTTACGCGTGGTCCCGGACTCCGTGAACAGGCGGATCGTATGACTCGGCCTCATGGCCCGCAGTGCCGCTGGTACCGGATTCACGAACTTCATCTCGTCCAGCTCGACGATTCTCGTCGGCACACCGGCCAGTGCAGCCTGGATGCCTTCACCCAGTCCGGCGAGATACGCGTGCCCTTCGCTGCCGTACTCGGGCCTGTCGAATGCCTTGCCGTCCACGACGACCAGGATCGCGGTCGCTTCTGTCGGCGCGATGCCCGCGGTGTTTTCGCCGATGAGATCAGGCGTGGCGACGCAGCCGCTTACGAGCGTTGCAACCACGTATGTCGTTAATCCACGCAGTGTTTTCATCGTTTCAGCGCCGGCTAGTGGGGAGGGTGTCTTGTCGACTTGGGGCAATACAGCCGAGTGCAACCTGATCGCGCGATTGTGTTGGATGGTGTGCGGTTTGACAACGTGTCGTTCACGCGTTGTCAGAACGTAACCTTGTTAAGCGTGCCGCAAGCAGACGCCCCTCACATCTGCCTGAACAACCCCGCATACGCACGACTGACGGGCAGCATTTCCCGCTGCCCATGCACGCGAATCCGCAACCGTCCCAGCAGATCGCGCTCGATGCGATCGATCGCTGCATACGCAACGATCACGCCGCGATGCACCTGCGCGAACCGCTCCGGATCGAGCCGCTGCATCAGCTCCTTCAGCGGCGTGCGAATCACGAGCCGTTCGCCGGCCGTGACGACTTCCGTGTATTTCTCCGACGCCTGGAAATACAGCACATCGTCGACCGATACGAGCCGCGTCGCATCCTTCACGCCTACCGTCAGCCAGCGGATCGGCACCGCTTCTCTTGCTTGTGCCGCCTGCGCAAGCGCATCGGCCTGCGCAAGCGCCGGCCCGCCGCGCTGAAGCTTCGCGATACACCGCAGCAGCCGCTCGTCCGTCACCGGCTTCAACAGGTAGTCGACGGCTGCGCGATCGAACGCATCGACCGCATATTCGTCGTAGGCCGTGACGAACACGACATGCACATCGGGCGCCAGCGCAGCGAGCTTCAACCCGTCGATGCCGGGCATCCTGATGTCGAGAAACGCGATGTCCGGGCGTGGCGACGCATTCAGCGCGGCCAGCGTTTCAATGCCGTTGCGCGGCATCGCAACGATTTCCAGTTCGGGCCAGAGCTGCCCCAGCCGCTGCGCGAGCGAGGCGGACAGGTTCGGTTCGTCGTCGGCGATGAGGGCGGTCGGCATGTCAGTCGATCGGAATCAGCAGGGTAGCGGTGACGCCATGCGCGGTGGCGGCGCTCGTTTCGATGCAGACGCGGCCGCGCTCGCCGTGCAGCGTCCGGATCCGCGCCGCGACGTTGGCGAGCCCGACGCCGCCATGCAGGCGCGTGTCGCTTTTGCCGAGGCCGACGCCCGTATCGATCACGTTGAGTTCGAGCCCGTCGCCACGCATCCTGCCGCGAATCACGATCACGCCGCCGTCGATGGACGGCTCGATCCCGTGCAGCAGTGCATTCTCGACGAGCGGTTGCAGCAGCAGCGGCGAGAACGGCAGCGCGTGCAGGTCCGCCGGCACGTCGATCGTATAAGAAAGCCGCTCGCCGAGCCGGATCGATGCGATCTTCAGCAGTGCTTCAACGAGTTCGAGTTCCTCGCCGAGCGTGGACGTCGCATCGCGCGTGCGCCGCAGGCTCGCGCGCAGATAGCGGTTCAGGCTGTCTAGCATCGTCGATGCGCGGGCCGGGTCGCGCTCGATCAGGCTCTGCACGTTCGCGAGCGTATTGAACAGGAAGTGCGGCTCGATCTGCGCCTGCAGCAGTGCCAGGCGCGCGGCGGTCTCGGACTGGCGCGCTTCGGCGGCTTCGCGGCGCTCGGTCTCGAGCGTCGCACGCATGCGCATCGATTGCAGGAACAACGATACGCACACGAACAGGATCGCCGAGATGAGCAACGACGGCCCGTAGTTGTCCCACGCTCCGAGGCTGGCGCGCCCGAACACGTGCGGCACGTTCCCGCGGACGATCGCTGCCGATATCTCGAAACCGATGAGCACGCTGGCCGGCGCAACCACGACGGTCTTCAGCGCGAGCCCCGGCTTGCGCGGCAGCAGCCGGTCGGCGGCGTGGCTGAACAGCAGCGCGCAGAAGCCGATCGTGTTGGCGACGACGAGGTAGGGCAGCAGCGGTTCGTTGAAATGGATCGCCCAGAAACCGAGACCGACGACCGAGTTGAAGCACGCGAACGCGAGCAGCGCGGACGGATCGCGCAGCAGCCGCGGCGGGGCGCCGGCGGGTGGCTGCGGAATCGGCGACGGGTCGGACGTGGCTCGCATGGTGTCGGGTGAAGGTGGGTGCGCGATGCGCCGATGGCCTGACCTTACTGCCGGACGGGCCGATAACGCGCCCGTTGCGACGAACGGCGCGCGGCTTCGACGAAGCGCTTCGGCTGCCGACGGTTGGCCGGTTTCCGCCACGAGTGTAGTGGAAGGTGCTGCGGAAGGACACGGGGTGTTGCCGGTTGCGCGTCGAGCACGAAGCGCCGGCCGGCGGGCGAGGGCGGACCATTCAGCTCGGACGTCGCCGGCGGCCGGATTCGGTGGCGCGTCATTCGTCCCGATTCGCCGGACGATCATCGCCGCGACGCGCAACTCGTCCGCAAATTCCGGCCGCCCGTCGCAAGCCGTGCCGTCTGCCTGATCGGCGCAGTACGGTGTTGCCGTGTCCACACCGACCAGGCGACTCCGACCATGTCCGCGCTCCTTCACCTGAAGCCTTACGTGTACGTAATGTTCTGCGTGCTGCTCTACATCGGCATCAAGCGCTGTTTCCCGCGCGAGGTGCCGGCGGCCCGACCGCTGATCTCGCCGGTGGCGTTCGGGATGCTCGGCATCGTCAGCCTGAACGGGCTTTTTCCGCATGCCGGCATCGACGCGAACGCGATTGCGCTGGGAGCCGGCGTGAGCGGCGCGTCGCTGGGCTGGCTGCACGCGAGCCGGTGGCGGCTCGAGTACCGTCCGGCGTCGTCGGGCCTGCGCGTGCGCCTGCCTGGCGACGCCAGCCTGCTCGTCACGCTGATGCTGACGTTCGTCGCCGAAACTGGCATCCATTACGCGGTCGCCGTGCACGCGCCGTGGGCGGCGACGAGCGGCTTCGTGATGCTGTCGTTCGCGGTATGGGGCGTGCTCGTCGGGATGACGCTCGGGCGCGCGGTGAACGTGGTCGCGCGCTGCATGCGCCATGCGAGCGGATCGGCAAGCGGCGGGTTCCCGTATTCGGTCGACCCGCGATGAAGGGTGCGAAACAACCGGCGAGCAGGTAACCGCCGGCCGAGCATGCGATCCGCCTTCGTCAATTGGATCGGCATCGAATCGAAGCGGCATGTAACGCGCGCTGTCTTGCGCCCTGTTTTCCTGTCATGGCCGCGTCATGGTGCGCCCATAACGTTGCACGTTCCCGTCGCGGCGGCATCGCCGAAGCCGGGACGTGCGCAACCCGCTCGCGACGACGTGCCCGCGTCGCAGGCAGGCCTGCCGGGATCTCGCTCCCGGCGGCGCGGCAGTCATGCCACGCGCCATTACATTCGAAGATACGATCGACGCCGGTTCGAACCGGATCGCGGACGATCAGGAGACAGGGACCATGCTGAGCCCGCATGAATTCTCGATGCTGTTGCGCGTTGCACGTGCGCCGGAAAGCATCGATCCGTCGAATCCGGCTTTTGCCGTGCTGGTCGAGAAGCGGCTGGTCGACGATACGCAGATGCGCATGAACGCCGTGGCCGCGCGCCCGGCGCTGACACCGGTCGGCCAGATGCTGCTGGCGCGCTTCGACGAAGCGGCTTGAGAAAAAGCGTCACGCGTTCGTCGACACGAAGCGCGTGACGCGTCGAGGCTGTGCCGTTTATTGCGCGACCGGCACGGTCACATCGCTGCCGAACCAGTGCATCGAGATCTTCTTCAGCGTGCCGTCCTTGTGCAGCGAGTCGAGCGCGTCGTTGATCGCCTTCTCGAACTTCGGGTTGCCCTTGCGGAACGGGATCGCCATTTCCTGCTTGCCGCCGTTCAGCACTGCGCCCGCGCGCAGCGGCAGGTTCGACGTCTTGATCATGTACGGCAGCATCAGGCGGTCGTCGAGCGTCGCCTCGATCCGGCCGGCGGCGAGGTCGCGCAGCTTCTCCGGCGCGCCCGGATACGTCTGCACCTCGATGCCCGGCACGGTGCGCGCCATCTGGTCGTAGTTGGTGCCAAGCGTCACGCCGAGCTTCTTGCCCTTGAAGTCGTCGAGCGACTTGAAGTTGCGCGTGTCGTCCTTGCGCTGGATCAGCTGGGCGGCCGAGTACGTGTACGGCTCGCTGAAGTCGAGCGCTTCCTTGCGCTGCGGCGTGATCGTGACCTGGTTGACGATCACGTCGAACTTGCCGGCCTGAAGGCCGGCGATGATGCCGCTCCATTCGGTCGGGATGAACTGCGTCTTCACGCCGAGCTTGCCGGCGACCGCGTTCGCGACGTCGACGTCGAAACCCTCGAGCTGGCCGGACGTGCCGCGCGAGTTGAACGGCGGGTACGTGCCCTCGAGGCCGACGCGCAGCACGCCGGCTTTCTTGACCGAGTCGAGCAGGTCGTCGGCATGCGCGGCGACGGCCGTGAAGCCGAGGGCCGACGCGAGCAGCAGGCCCGACAGCAGGAACTTCGAACGTTTCATCGCAGATCTCCAGAGGTCAGTGTCGTGTGTGGTGAGCGCCGGGTATCGGTCGAACCCGGGGGCGGCCGGAATACGGGCATGTAGACACTACTCGCAACCGCGCCGCGCCGGAAGTCGAATTGGCCCTGATTGAGATCGATTTCAGCAGGGCGGGGGCGGCCGACCGCGTGACTGGCGTGTGGGAGGCGTCGTGCAAGGCGTGGGGAGTCGCGCAAGAAGCTGTTGCGCGGGTATCGCAAGTGACGGGTGAAATCACTCGAAATTCACTGCGATTTCAGGGACAGCAAATTGATGATGAAACTGGATTGCACGGAGTTGGACTCCTGGACGCGGATTGGCTGGCCTGCTGCAAGCCGTTCGTTGATCGTCGACCGGTTCAGCGTCCCGGGCACCAGTTGCTTGATCAGTGCCGGGTCAAGGTCAAGCCGTCGTGCCCGGTTCAATCGTCACTTCCTCCTTGCGTTTGCGTGGCATAAAAGTGGTCCCTTGGCTCTCGGTTTATGCCTCACACAAAAGATCGGATAAGCTCCTGCCCGTCGGTCTGGATAGACGGCCTTGTTGCCGACTACGCCGTCGTCGCGGATCTCGATCCGCAGTGAGTCGAAAAAATAGTCGCATGCATACATCGCGAAGAAATTGGAACGCTTTCATTCCAATGAGTGAATTTTCATTTTTAAGCCTATGTGTCGCCGTGGGTCTTGCCGTCGCGTGGTCGACCATTTTTATGGGAAAAATTACCAGGCAAAAGAAAATCACCTAGGGTGATGTCAAGACGTGGATCAGGAACGTCATCGATTCGCTCTAGTTGCGAATGGGAAACGACAATAGGATGAGACATGGGCCGGATACTGTGTAAATCGCATGGCGCAACCGGGGTGATACATGTTTCAAGCGATATCGGCGCCGACATGAAAACGGACGCGAGGCGCTTGAAGATTCTCCGTTACGACATCGACTGGCTGGGAGACGGACTCGCCGACATTTCGTATTTTGTTTCGACCGAGGTCGCGAAACAGTTCGGTTTGCCGGAGCCTGGTGATGCGCCGTTTGGATCGGATTTCGAGGATCAGCATGCGGCCGTCTTCGATGGGCTCGTTGCTGTTTGCGACAAGTGTTTTGGCGAGTATCAGAGCAGAGTTGCTTGACCGGTTGGGCTCACCATGTACTGGTCATGTGCCGAAGCGAGCCTGCGGATGGGCAGGGAGTCGATATCGAAGCCGACAAAGCGGCGTTCGAGATGCTGACGCTGGGCGTTGCGGTTCAGGTGGTGCGCACCAAGGTCGCGCCGACGCTAAAAGGTACGGCAGCCTATCTCTACAACCTGCAAGTCGATGACAAGCCTGCTCAGTACACGAAAGCGAATTACGAGCCGGTCACGCTGAACGGCAAGTATCCTGCGCTTGCATCACGCTACACGCACAAGATTTTCAAGGTTGACCGGGTGTATGCACATCGGCTTGACCTGATCGCAAGCAAGCCTTGCGGTGACGGTTGGACCTGCGTCATTTTCTCGTCGGGTCTGGCGGCCAACGAAAATCCTGCGAAGCAGGGTATGGCGAAAATCTACGAGACAGTTCGATACCAGCCTTGATCGATGCGTTGTGCCCTGGTCACTGCTCGATAGCGTCTCCGTGTGGTGGCCAACAGTGTATTGGGACTGATCGGCAGCACTGGGAACGGGGCACATATCGCGCCTGCGTTGCTGGAGCCATCACCACGGCCAGATCGGCGCGCTCGCTTCATTGGCATAATCACGACCTTTTGCGGCATCATGCGCGAGCGCTGATGTCCGATTCCGTGATGCTGACGAACTACGTACGTGCTTTGCGGCGCTCACACGAATCCACCGACGATATCGCACGTGCTGGAGTTGACCCTGTAATACCGGACACAGCATCACACTAAGGTTGCTGAATCCATCGAGCGCCGGAACTCGCGAGGCGAGCGGTATTTCAACGCGCTATGGGGATGCTTCTCGTTGTAATGCTCGAACGCGATGGCCAGGTTGCG